>CAZJQM010000073.1:0-4444 GCA_964548355.1 uncultured Pseudomonadota bacterium | reverse complement strand
TTGCTGATTATTTGGGAAAAATAAAAGAGCAGGGAGCTGTTTATACGCGCGATGCTGATTTTTTTAAGAAAAATAATATCAATCTGATGTTGGGGCACCGAGTTATTCAAATTGATCGAATTAATCGGCGTATTGTCTTAGACTCTGGAGAACTACTTTTGTATGACACATTGTTTTTAGGTCTTGGCTCAGGAGTTACAAAGCCACCATTTGCATGTTCATTTAACAAAACATCATTTCTGCTTAATGACTGTTCTATTGATCATAAAAAACTGGGCATATTTGTTTTTCATACTCTTAATGATACGCATGCGATTATGGATTATATTAAGCAAGCAAAACCTGCCACAGCGATCATTGTGGGTGCTGGGCTAAGTGGGCTTGAGTGTGCCGATGCACTTGTTTCGTATGGAATCAATGTAACGGTTGTTGAAATGAATGATCAGGTTTTAAGTCGGCAGGTTGATAAAGCTGGCTCTGAGCTGATTGAACGTTACATGCATTCTAAGAATGTGAAATTTTTAAAACAAGAAAAAGTTACTGAGATTCATGGAAGCGATCGTGTACGTGAAGTGCGTTTAGCATCAGGATCTGTTCTGCCTGCTGACATGGTTGTAATTGCAACTGGTTTAAAGCCGCGTACACAGTTGGCATTAGAAGCGGGCTTAGCATGCAACAATGGGTATTTGATAACCAATGATTTCTTACAAACATCTGACCCACATATTTGGGCCGGCGGTGATTGTATTGAAATCAAAGATCAAATAACTGGTATGCACATGCCAAGTTGTACATGGCCGGATGCTATGTTGCAGGGTGCAATTGCTGCACATTCAATTGCTGGTGCTCCTAAGCCGTATCCGGGAGCAACTATTGTGAGCAGTTCCACTTTTTTTGGCATACAGTTTGTCACTTGTGGGCCTGTGGCTCAAGAAGTATCGTGTCGTGTTAAGCAGGGTGATGACTTTTACCACAAGTTATTAGTGGATCAAAATTATCTAAAAGGTTTTTTGTTAGTCGGTACTGTGCATGATGCTCCGAAATTGAAAAGAATTCTTTTGACCAAGCAACCAGTTTCACAAGATTTTTTCTAAATTCTTTACTATGACAGCATAACATATTATCCTTTGAATCCAGCATAAATCATACGAGTAAGGATGTAATATGAATATCTACAAACTATTATTTCTTGTGATTGTATGTATTCCTCTGCAAGGCAAGTCCTTAGTTTCTTTGCGTGTCGCTAATTATTTAATTGATGATATTTATCAAAATATTAACAAATGTTTGAAGTCAGATTGCTCAGGGTTATTTGCAACACGTATTGCTTCAGATAGCATGGTTAACTCGCGTTGTGCGATGCAAGATGTTATTAACGATCTTAAGCTTTCAAAAAAAGATATATTTTGTGATGTAGGAAGTGGCACCGGCAAGCTTGCTATGCATGTGTATTTAACAACGCCCGTTAAAGCGAGTATTGGAATCGAATCATCTCCTACGCGTTGGAATCAAGCTCAGCAAGCACGGCATGATCTTAAGAAACTTGGCCTTAAGCACAAGAGACGCAAATTAAAATTTTATGAATGTGATGTTGACGATGCATCATTTAAATCTGCGACAGTTGTTTCTTTCCTTTCGCCTTCTTTTTTTGAAGAATCACGCATGGTTAAAACTCATAATAAGTTGAAAGAACTGCGTCCTAATACTCGTATATTAACGGTTAAAAAGCTTGGCTTAGAAGACCATATTTCATTTGTCAAAGAATACAAAGTTTCAGATAAAAGTGGGTCAACGCCCGTTTATCTCTATCGCGTAAATAACATACTTTCTTAAATAACTGCATTATGATACATTTTCTTAAAAATAATTTGTTGTGGACTCAAGGCACATGGATAGCAATAATCACTGTTACGCTTGGCTTGATTTCATATATTTTCTTTCCTCTTTTATTATTAATTATTATTCCGTTTTTTATTTTTTGCCTTTATTTCTTTCGCAACCCTGTGCGGATGTGTCCTGAAGCTTTACATGATCTACGTATTATTATTTCACCGTCAGACGGCAAGGTTGTGGAAATAAAAAAATTAGATGGTGATGAGTTTGCGTATCGCGTATCAATTTTCCTTTCTCCATTAGATGTACACGTCAATTGGGTGCCATTATCCGGAGTTGTTCAATCCGTTATTTATAAACCAGGAAAATTTTTAGTGGCTTATGCACCTAAAAGCTCTGAAATTAATGAACGAAATGATCTGATCATGCAAACTAAGTACGGCAGAATCATAGTACGTCAAATTGCAGGAATGGTTGCGCGTCGCATTTGCTGTTGGGTGCATGCAGGAGATTCTTTAAAAGCAGGGGATACCTTTGGTATGATTAGATTCGGGTCGAGAGTTGATCTGTTTCTGCAAGCACCAGTTACACTTGATGTGAAAGTTGGGGATCGAGTGTATGGTGGGCAAACTATACTCGGGAGATGTGTATGGGAATGACAGTTAAAACGTGGCGACAAGCTCGACAACGTGTTCATACCACTAAATTTTTATCGATACTTCCATTCATATTTACGTTTTCAAACTCTTCAGCCGGTTTTTTAGCAATTGTTTGCGCATGGGAGCAGCAGTACATTATCGCCGCATATTGTTTATTAGTGGCGATAATTATGGATGCATGTGATGGAAGATTAGCTCGTGCTTTAGGATCGTGTAGTTATTTAGGTTTGGAATTAGATTCTCTGTGTGATGCAGTTTCTTTTTGTCTTGCTCCTGCGTTACTCCTCTATGCATGGTCATTGAATGAATCTGGCATCAAGGGATTAGTGAGTTTGATATTCTATGTAAGTTGCGGATTGTTAAGACTTGCGCGATTTAATATTCAGAATGTGATGCCGACATATTATTTTAAGGGGCTGCCTACAACAATGGCAGCTTTTTTTATCAGCTCTCTTGTTCTATATAACGATTGGCTTGAGCATACATCCTTACGGTTGATGACGCGCCCTTCATTTCTCATGTTTATATTAGTAGCATTAGGCATTCTCATGATGAGCTCAATTCATTTTCCATCATTTAAAAAAGTGACCTGCAGTAAAAGAGCAAGAATAGGATATGGTCTTCTGGCTGCATTGTGTCTGTTTATCACGAGCTTTTATCATTGGCCATTATTATTAGTGTGTTCTTCTGCGTACATACTTAATGGTTTGGTTGGCGCAGTTATGCATGCCAAGCGGATGATAATTTTAAAATTTTAAATGATGAAATAATTTGTTTCACTTCCCCTTGTTTATCAAGGCGAGATAACGGTTGTTGTTTAAAATAAGCAGTAAGCAAATCTTGATACGTATTGATGCCTTTAAATTGTTCATTAAGCGGTATTTCATGTACCTTGCCGTATCCATGTTCATAACTGCGTGCTTCAACTAAAAGTCCGTCTTTAACTGAACTTACCACTACTACATGTCCTAAAAACCAGATAATATCACCATCTTCAATGGATTCATATTCACGTAAAGTCCTTAAGTTGAGTGCTATAGTGAGACTATTTTTATAATAAAAAGGTATTCCTGCAGCTTGTGCACCGCTGGCAATGAGCCCAGCACAATCCATGCCGCCGTAGGGCGACGATAAACCATCTCGCTGGTAAATACTATTTGCTTTGTAAGGCAGTTCTTTAAATTGATCCTTAGTGCACAATTGAGTAGCACTATTTCCCCCCAATACGTAGGGAATAAAGCCATTTTTTATATGTGCCCAGGAGCGCATAAGATGAACAAAGTTATTAATGGATTCTTTTTGTGTTGCTTGTGGCTGTATGCAGTGAGTTGATGGGATTGATACTGTGGTCATTGCCTTATGGAAAGGTGAGTAGCTATATACATTATAGACGCTTCCTGAAGGTTTTCCTGCAATAACAAAGCGCGTACCAATGGAATAAAGTCGTTTTGTTTTCAGATCATAAAAAGGGTGTATTAAGCTTACTATTGGTTGTTGTGGAATTGTTTTATGAGTAAAAGAAATAGGTTGGGGTATCTTGCTGATATCAACGCCCTGGTTTTGTAAATCTTTAAAGAGCATAAAGTTTTTTTTCAATGACCAATAGTTCGTATTTTTAATTGTTTCGTTCTGGCGTTGATAAAAAATATGTGGTAATGATATCAACAGTTCAGATCCTTGTTCCCCCATTACATCAACTACATCGTTGAATCGCACTTGAAATAATCGTGGGCATATAGGATCAAACTTTTTTACCGAAAGAGGAATTGATGAATAACCAGATACTAATTGCGTAGGAGCATCAACCAGATCGGCAATAGGCACAATGCACACTGCCTTTTGGTAGGTTATACAGTTTCCTGTATATATGATGGTAAGAATAAGTAAGAAATTTAAAAAATAAATCTTCATAATGTCTCCCCCTCATGAGTATATCCAAATTTAGGATAACA
>CAZJQM010000072.1:0-4482 GCA_964548355.1 uncultured Pseudomonadota bacterium | reverse complement strand
TTTGCATATTTAACTGGTATTCCTGGAGTGACCAAAAATGTGCAAGAAATGATTTCGTTATTTAAGTTGTCTGATATTCAACATCGATATGCTGAATCATTGTCTACAGGCCAACGTGCGCGGGTGATGCTTGCAAAGGCGTTTTTATCCCACCCACGCATTGTGATTTTAGATGAGCCAACAGCTTCCTTGGATCCTGATGTTTCACATGCCATCAGACATATCATTCTTCAGATGCAAAAAACATATAAAACTTCTATTCTTTTTACCTCACACAATATGGAAGAAGTAACAGAAGTATGTGACCGTGTGCTGGTTCTCAAGCAAGGGAAAATTATTGCAAATGATACTCCAGACAATTTAGCAAAGACTGTATCAAAAGCGCGTGTGCATTTGGTTGTGTTAGAAGGTATAGATCTTCTTTATTCATATGCACAACAACGCAATATGCTGATCGTGGCAACAGATCGATTAATAGAGATAGAACTAGATGAATCTGAGATTTCGCAATTTTTGGCAAACCTAGCACAATCTGGTGTGACATACTCACACATCTCTATAGAAAAACCAACACTTGAAGATTATTTTTTACGCATTGCGCAAAGTTAAAGAAAGTTTTGTATGAATATATATCGCATATGGGGCATGATCCTACGTTACGGAATACTCAATATAAGAAGCGTATTTCGTATTACCGATTTCTTTTATTGGCCAGTACTGGATTTTTTTGTTTGGGGACTTGTTGGTCGTTGGGCACAAGCCAGTTCTGGCTCTGGTTTATCTCAAGCTTTAATTATTGCAATAGTGCTCTGGCATATCGCAATGCGACCTATTATGGAAATCAGTTTTGATATTCTAGAAGAAATTTGGAGTCACAACGTATTTAATCTGTGTACAACGTCAGTTACTTTGCCTGAAGTGATGGTCGCTTTGATGATTCTAGGTCTTATTAAGGGTATTGTTTTATTGCTCGTCAGTTCAGTATTTATTTGGTTTATTTTTGGTATTAATATTTTCATTGTTGGCTGGTATTTAATACCATTTATTGCATTATTGATGTTGTTCGGTTGGGCAGCTGGTTTCTTTTCAATAAGCTTTGTGGTGCGTTGGGGACAATCGGTAGAAGCAGTAACTTGGACATTGCCCTGGTTGCTTGCAACCATCTCAGCTGTTTTTGTACCCGTCTCAATTTTGCCACCAGCAGTTGCTAAAATCGCTTATTTATCGCCGATTACCTATGTATTTGAAGCTATGCGCAGCCTTATTTTGTACGAATCATTTCCAGCCTCGTATCTATGGATCAGTGCAGGATTAGGTTTTATGTATCTAGCGATAGCACTTTCATTTTTTACCTACATGCTCAATAAGAGTAGGGCACGTGGGTTAGCGCGGCTATAGAAATTTCAAAGAGCCTTGGAAAATACCAAGGCCCTTTTCCTTTAAAGATATTTGTGAAACTTTTCCTTATCAGTACTCAGAATGCTATATTCTATCGGTTTGTTAAATAAATATTCATATTCAAAATAATTAATAATTTCCTCATTTTGATCAGAGTTTTTATTATTGATGATCGTTATTATGCGAAGATCAGATGTATTCAGATTAATAAGTTGAGGAAACTGTTTAATCAAAAACTGGATACGTTGTTTATTCGTCATGCGTCCAGAAGGAACTTTTTCCAATTCCTTACGTGTTGGAAGAATAATGGTAACAGGAATAGAATAGTCCATAGTTTTCATTATCTCCTCAATCAGCGTTTTTATTTGTGGCGCAATGTTTTCTAAAAACGTTGTGCAATCATCAATAAAAGTTTCTGGATTCGATTGCTTAATATCTGAAAAATAAATTGGTAAATAGGCAATCAAAAGATGGTCAACACTGTTGTGTTTGCACAATGTAATCGTTTGTTCGAAAGAATCCTTTAAATAATCGATATCGAGCAACTTATTAAGCTTGATACTACTCAAAAATCTGCGATTATCCTTGTTTTGAAGATATATACTTGGCTGCGGCGTACATCCTAGCAGAGCAAGATTACGAACTTGTGCTGGTATGAAAAATGTTGTACCAGTATAAACGTTCACCCGCTCTGTAATTTGGTGTGTGCAAACATATATGCCTATTATTCCAATCAAAATTAAGGGTAAATAAAAATATTTATTCATGGTGTTCCCGTTTTAATAAAGCACATAGTTTTTTGTGAATAAGTGGTGGGGCGTAAGATTTTGTTTTTTCAGGGCTTAATAAATAGGGGTTAAATATAGGAGTTGTTTTAGCTCCGACATAAAGAGAGAGTTCAGCAAGTGCTATTTTGCCTTTCTGCATGCCTAATGTATAAAGCCGTTGAGCTAACGCTTGTAACTCTTCATATCTTTGATTAATGAGCAAATAAGTATGAGAGTTTTGTTGTTTCATTATTTCATGAAATAGAACTTGGGTGATGCTATCACACTTTACATCATCAGATGCATCTTGTAGTAACTTTTCAAAGTAGCTCATAGGTGGAATAAAAAGAGTAATATTGACAGAGTTTAATTCTTTGAGATCTTCATAGCGTGCTTTATAAAAACCTGCTGCTGATGTGAGAAATGTATGTAATTGTTCTGGCGTGATTTTTTTATGTTCTAGATCTTGAGCTATATCAAAGAAATAGCAAGGAAGCAAAACGTGAACTAAAGAAGTTGTCTGTCCTTGCAAAGATGTTTTCTGTTTAACTTGTTGTGAAGCATGATGTGTTGTTTCTAATAATTCACGGAAATTATCCTGCAATCGTTGCTCTTGAATTCCTAGATGAAAGAAGAGATTGTATTGATCTTCGTTACTACAAGAATTTAGCTGTTCCTCAAAACTTGTATTTACAAATTGTTCAGCTAGTTCCTTGATAATGGGTTTTAAAGATCCCTCAACCCCTTTTAAACGGGGATGAGCTCTATATTGTGCAATATATGCAGTTACCTGCTTGCAGAGTTCCTCTTTAAAAGAACGAAAATAAGAATATCGTGGAGTTGCACCGAAAATACAAACAACATCGTTGGATGCTACTGTGTCTTCGATTTTCTGATTGGCATTAGCATCTATTATTGTCACAACAGATTGGAGTGAAGTTGAACATACAAACATGAGAGATAAAATAAAAAATATAGTATTCATAAAAGTCCTTGGTGCGCATTGTTATGCGCGCAAATATCTATACGTGCTTTTTTTACAAGCACAAAAAATAATTACAATATGAGGGTTTTAAAGAGGAAAATAAAATTAGGCGCAAGGCCACCAAGAAAGAATAGAAGAGATGGGGGCAAAGCTGTTGATAGCCCTTAAAGAGTCATCGGAAAGAAGAATGAATGAAGAATAAGGGAAAATGCCCATAAATTCCTTTCTGTTAGGGGCACATAGAAATCAATATGATACCAAATTATCAAGGTCTATTCAGTTGGTCAACAGCCTCAAAGCTCTGTATATTTCTTACGGCTGCCTTTGGCCTTTTCAACAGGATACTTTTTGGCCTGAATTATGAGTTTTTGCTCAATTGCTTTACTCAGGTCGATATTGTTTTCATCACAGAAGGTAAGCAATGCAATAGCAACATCTGCAGCTTCTTGTTCGATGGCATCACGTTTTTTTTCTAGTTCTTGCTTTGCTTCATGACCTTCAACCCATAAGAATGGTTCCATGAGCTCAGCAGCTTCTGCAGCAATAGCCATAGTCATGTTCTTAGGCGAGTGAAATTGCTTCCACTCTCTCTCATTCATAAACTTTTCAATTTTCTTTTTCAACTCTTGGATTGTTGTTTGTTGATCATTCATCATTTCTTCCTTCGTTTTGAAATATAACTTTTTGCATGATGGCCAAATCTGCCCAATGAGAACGTAATCAAGGACAATATTTTAAGAAGAATAAGGGCAACTATTAATTTGGTTGGGTGAAAATCTGCAAGTTCAGAAACTTCACTTATTTGATTGCCGAAATACGTATAAATAAGATATGAAGGTAAAACACCTACAACAGTAGTCCAAATGAACGTCCATGATGATAATTTGGTGAGTCCTGCAAGAATGTTAAGTACGAAAAAGGGTGTTATGGGAAAAAAATGTAAGCCAAGCAAATAAATGTAACCATATTGCCTGAGCTCATGATTGAATGCTGCTAATCGATCGCCGTAACGCTGTTGGAAAAACTCACCAATTAAATAGCGAGATGCAAAAAAAACTATGGTTGCACCACATGTTGCACCAGTAATAGCATACAGTGCCCCAGGTAACCAGCCAAAAAGCATGCCACTGATCAAGGGCGTTAAGATGCCGAGTGGTAAAGATAAGGCCACTGCTGCAGTAAGTCCTGCAATAAAGCAAGCAACTGCAATTGCATAATTATCATGAACAAAGCTACGTGCTTCTTCAAGATGTTGTTTGAAAAATTCAAACGTAAAAAAATCAAAAATACCTTGGTAATAAATGACGGCTGCAACGTAGATTCCATCAACCT
>CAZJQM010000071.1:0-4485 GCA_964548355.1 uncultured Pseudomonadota bacterium | reverse complement strand
TATTCGTTTTTAGCAGGTTTTTTGTATATTTTGAGACGTAGTAAATGTCAATTGCTGGAATACGTTAGTTTCAAGGATGACTATGAATAAATATTTATATTTCGTCGTGGCTTTCATCTGATGTGTTATTGTATAAATGGACCAGACAGAAGACGTTTGGCATGAGGTTTTTTCAAATCCTATGGTCTCTTTTATCCCTGATGATTATATTAAGAGAAAGCAGCCCAGAGAAGAATATTTAGCAGATTTGACCACTATACCGTATGCGGCAGTAATACATTTACCTACCATTCACCAGATGTTAATGAAAGCAGATCTCAAAGGTGTTAAAGAGATTGACATCGAACTTCCCTTAGACACTACAGCAATATCAAATATTGTTTATGCTCTTTATAAAATGTTCCTGATTCAAGCTGATATTCGATATGGTCGTGTTAGATCAGAAGATCTAGTAGCTGAATTGAGTACACGGCTCTATCTTTCAGATAAATTACAAGAAAATAGATCAAAGATAGTAGGTCTTTATCAGGATGCTCATTATTTAAAATGGCAAGTTCTAAAAGATGCAATTCTCTATACATTTATTAACAATTCGAATAGTCGGTTTCACTGTGATTATATTGCGCAGATGGCAGAAGCTTCTAATAACAATAATCAACATGATGGATTATTAGATCTTGCGGCACGATTAAGAGAAGCCTACAAAGAAGAAGTTCCCTCTGAAGAAGCGAATGTTGTAGGCAGCACTAAAAAAAGAAAAAAATAGTCCAACTCAATCAACATGCTTTCCCTGTTTTAAATTCAATTATTGACTCTCGGACCCCTAAAAGAGTATGAATTATCAGAAAGGAATTTAGTTGGGTAAGGAGAATAATGAAAATTTACAGGAGCATATATAAGTTTGGTTTTTTGCTTCTGGCGTTGTATATGGGCATTTCATATACACGTTCTTTTTTGCCCTCTCAAAATATTCTTTTAGTATCCATTGATCCCTTAATTTCTGAACAAGAGCAAGAAAAAATTGTTATTGCGTGTCAAAGTTACTCGTCAGCCCAAACTTCTGAATTTTTCAAATCCCTTGGACAACAATTTCCGCAAATTAAATCAGTAGCTGTTACTCAGCAACCGTGCGGAATTAACAAGATAGCTATTGCAAGTTATGCACCGCAAGCACGTATTAATGACAACATGATAGTTACTGAATTGGGTGCATTAGAACCAGCATCTCATTACAATAGTTCATTTACACAGCAGTTAGTGACTATTTCAGTGCCTGATACCAAGCATGATAGCTTAAAAGAGCTAGTAAGTTATATACAAATAAGTTCACCAAATGTGTGCCAGCAGTTTGAAATGAGCTGGATGCGGCCAACGAACATTATTTTGCGCGATAAGCAGCAGAAAAATTTTATCATTGCATGCGATGATTCACGGATATTAGAGCAATCATGTGTGGAAAAATGTGAAACAATTTATCGCGAGATGAAAGAGGCGAATAAAAAGAAAACGCAGCATGTAGTAACCGATGTGCGCTTTGACCATCAAATTATCGCTTATCTCAAGGAGGGGGAGTTCCATGGGCACCATATCATCTGACAGAGTGTGGGTATCAATAGACATTGGTACAACCAAAATTTGTGTATTAATAGCACATCATTTAACGGGCGAAAGCTTTGAAATCCTGGGTGTGGGTAAAGCACCATCTGAAGGATTAAGCAAAGGTGTTGTTGTTGATATTGCTAAAACAATTCATTCGATTAAAGAAGCGGTTAAAGAAGCTGAACTCATGGCAGGCTTTTCAATAGAACGAGCACATATTGGCGTTTCCGGTGCGCATATTCGTTCATTAAACTCCCATGGCGTTGCAGCTATTAAGCGTGGCGATGTGCATGCTGAAGATGTAGCAAACGTTATTGCTTCAGCACAAGCTATTCCCATACCAGAAGGTCAACAAATTTTACATGTGTTGCCACAGTATTTTGTGATCGATGGCCAAGAAAAAGTAAAAGATCCTATTGGCATGTATGGTATTCGTTTAGAAGCTCAAGTGCATATTGTCACCGGTTCAGTAGCTTCAGTTCAAAACGTAGTTAAATGCTGTAAATTAGCGGGCATAGAAGTGGGTGACATTGTTTTGGAACAACTTGCTTCAGCTGACGCAGTGCTGAGTGAAGATGAACGTGAATTAGGCGTAGCAGTATTGGATATTGGTGGTGGTACTTCTGATTTGGCATTGTATCAACATGGTAATATTCGCCACACAATGGTGCTGCCAATAGCTGGTAACCATTTTACCAATGATATTGCAGTAGGTTTGCGTACAACACTTAAAGAAGCAGAACGTATTAAAAAAGAATTTGGTAAAGCAACATTAGATCTGCTTAAAGAAGATGATGTGATCGAAGTAGAAATGATACAAGGAACCGAAAGACGCATTGTGCTCTTGCATGACCTGGTCAACATTATCGAACCACGTGCACAAGAATTGCTTTCGTTAGTACACGAAGAGATTACCAAATATCATTTGGAACCCTTTATGCGCTCGGGATTAGTTTTGACTGGCGGTGGTGCGCTGTTAAAAGGGATGAAGGAAATAGCTCAAGACATGTTTAAAGTTCCTGTACGTGTTGGTATGCCACGCAGCTTTTATACTCTTCCAGAGTCATTAAGCTCGCCAGTGTATTCAACAGCATATGGGTTATTGATTCATGCGCTCAAAAGACAGGGTAGTCCACTTTCAGCTCATGATGATCAGATGGTGTATCGTATTTTAGATCGTATGAAATCATGGGTAGCAGATTTCTTTTAAATTGAAAAAAAGGAGATAGGAAAATGATCGAATTTGAACAAGAAAAAGAACAATTGGTTGCAACGATTAAAGTCATCGGGGTTGGGGGAGCAGGTGGCAATACCATCAATAGTATGATTGATGCTGGCGGCTATGAAGGTATTGAATTCATCGTTGCAAACACCGACGCGCAAGCATTACGTATTTCTAAAGCTGCTCATAAGATTCAACTAGGTATTAAGTCAACTAAAGGGTTAGGGTCAGGGGCAAATCCAGACCTAGGGCGTCGTGCTGCCGAAGAGGATATCGATAAAGTGCTGGAAACTGTAGGTCAGGCAGATATCGTGTTCCTCGCCGGCGGTATGGGTGGCGGCACCGGATCAGGTGCATTGCCTGTTATTGCCCGTGCCCTTAAAAGCAGTGGTATTTTAACTATTGCAGTGGTGACCAAACCATTTACGTTTGAAGGTAAACGCAGAGCGCGTATTGCTGAACAAGCAATTGAAATTTTGAAAAAAGAAGTAGATACATTAATCGTAATTCCAAATCAAAAATTATTAAGCGTTGTAAATGACAAAGTTTCTATGATCGATGCTTTTGCCATGATTAACGAAGTGCTTAATCAATCAGTTAAAGGCATTTCAGATATTATTACCAAACCTGGCCATATCAACGTAGACTTTGCTGACATGCGCGAAATTATGCGCGGCATGGGATTAGCAATTATGGGTACTGGTAAAGCATCAGGCCCTGATCGTGCTCGCCAAGCTGCTATGTTGGCTATCAGTTCTCCACTTCTAGAAAATATGAGCATTAAAGGTGCTAAAGGCGTATTGTTAAATATTTCTGGCGGTCTTAATTTAGGCTTGCATGAAATCAGCGAAGCTGCTTCAGTTATTTACGAACAAGCAGATGAAGAAGCAAACATTATCATGGGTTCTGTAATTGATGAATCTATGACTGATGAAATTATCGTCACGGTTATTGCTACAGGTTTTGCAGTACAAAAAGCAGAACAAGTTGAAGTAAGAACTAAAATGACTACAGTAGAACCTGCAGTAGCATTAGTACCTGAAATAGAATTGGCAGATCCTGTTGTGACGGTGAAAAAAGAAATACAGATCGTGCCTCAAGAACTGACTTCTGCTGATGCACCAATTGATGCCAATGATTTGGATGTGCCTACATTCTTGCGCAAGCAACATGCAAAGCAACCGAATGAGTAAGCATTGGCGAAAATTTAATGATTAGGATGCGGCGTAATTGCTAAGATTGTAATATTGCTTTTGCCGGGGCCGTAGTACCAAAATACTCTATATGCTCCTGGTGTTTTTTGCTGAGCATATGCTTCGAATATTTTTTCTCCATTAGGGCCATGTATGCCATGGTATACATGGGTATTTAAAGATGGATGCCTTAGATTCTTTTCCATTAAATTGAGTGTTTTTGCTACGGCTTTAAGTATTTTGAACTTTGATGGCTGTTGTAGAGCTTCAAGATGTTTTTCTGCATCATCTGTAAAATGTAGATGATACTTCATGCTTACTCTTCCTCATCGATATCAATCTTTAGAGCTTTTTTAATTGCATTCCAAGATTTTCCTTTTTTAGGATTCTTTTGAGCTGATTCGATTGCATCATTAAGCATTTTTAAAATATGCTTATTTTCTGGTTCATAAAGCCATTGTTCATGAGCAG
>CAZJQM010000070.1:0-4531 GCA_964548355.1 uncultured Pseudomonadota bacterium | reverse complement strand
TTGCCCGCCGGAAAGCATATTCATATACAATCCTTGGGCGCCATCTGAGGAAGTGGTTTCTTTGCCAGTACCATCTTTAAAAAAAGCTATGGGGAAATTATAGGAACTGCCAGTGACATTATTTGTTGGCTGCGTTCCTGCGCGAGCTGCTTGAACAATTTGTGTTGGCCATGGAACAGATTTTGTGTGTGTTGAGAGGTTTTTAACTAATTGTGGGATCAGTGTAATTGCCTGAATGGTACCTTTGCTGGGGAAAAAAAATTGAGGGGAGATAGCGTGGCCCGATGTCGCTTGTTTTTTGGTCAGCGACCTGATGTCTTGTTCGCATGTTACGAGTTGTGAAATGCCTAATGATCCTTGTACTGGATCTGGATTAGAGATAGTGGAAGTAAATTGCTTGAAAAAAGAAAAATAAGTCTTAAGTAAATTAAGATATTTTTTTTGCCATTTTTGAAACTGACTTTTTTTAGTATCTGAAGCACCTTCTTGCGTCAATTGTTCCTGTGTGATCAGCAACCAGCTTAAATTTATCATTTGGTCATTATTCATAAGCGTTGATCCTGTATGAGTTGCTATGTTTTTATCTAAATTGGGGAATAAGCTTTGTGAAAACTGATACGATTGCCCGTCTACAATATTCATAAGATGGTGAATGATAAGTTTTTTGGTATTAAGGGCGTATGTTGCCTGGGCGTTTAAAAAATCTTGTGTCGAGTTAACAAAATTAAGATCAATGGTGACATATATTTTTTTTAAATAGGCGTACATTTGCTGTAAAACAATCGAATGCAATCGCTTAATTAATAAAAAGAAGACTTGATCGTTTTGTATCTCATGAAGCATGGCAGCAAATCCAGATGCCAGCGATGTATTGTGAGGAAAAAATAAGGAGGCAGGGGGATAATTAAGAAATAACTTTTTGCTTTTACTAAAGGTATTGCTGTTTGCAGTGAGTATAGAAGTAAGTTGAGCTGCTTGAGGTAATTTGTAGCGGTTATAATCAGTTTTTTTAATAGGCTTACCGTCAGGGGTCAAATAAGGAGTTGTAATCTGATTAGCTGTAAAAATAGCCTTTGATTTTTTTTGATCGGATGGTTTTTGTTTGCCTTGTGTGGTTGGTTGTGGTTGTTTAGACGGAGTCGGAGAAGGCTTGGTGGCAGAAGGAGCGGTTGTAATATCTTGCGCAGATGGTTGAGGCAAAGGTGTTATATCTGAAGCAGATGGTGTTGCCATATCACCTGCATAAAGACATCGTATGGTTAATAAAAATGCGCATATTATATATTTTTTCATCACGACTCCAAGTTTTGTCTAAGGGTATCCTAGCCAACCTTGCCCACCAAATTCAATAATGTTGCAGAAAATTAACGTCAGAATTTACCTATTAGTGAAAAAGAATTATATTGAGATTCAATTTGTTGAGAGTCGTAATTAAAAGCACCATCATGACATCATTCTTTTTGAGACTTTGAATTTGTGGGGAAAACTTCATGATTATGCGTATGAATAAAGGCAGTAAGTTTTTTATTGTTGCAGCAGGCTTTTTTGTTATAAGTTGGGTAAGTTTGAGAACCTATCATTACTTTTTTGATACCTCGAGCCCTCTTATTGTTCTACATGGTTTAGAAGATCAAGGCCATTATGCAGGAAATATTCAATGCATATTAAGCGGCAATGACGGATATAAAGTCTCAGATATTTCGGTATGGTTAGATTCGGCTCCACTTATTAATAGATTTAAGATTAATAGAAGAGAGTTTGACCATCCGTTTAATATTAGCTCTCAAGCATTATCAAATGGTAAGCATACATTACGTATAGAAGCTGTTAATGGTACGTACAGACGTAATAAAATTGTTCAAGAACGTTCATTTATAGTTGATAACGTTCCCTTGCAAGCTGCTTTTGTAAAACCTGATTCTGATTTAAAAGTATTTCAAGGACGTACATTACATCTTCAATTCCAAGTAAATAAAGAGATTAAAACTGCAACTGTACGCACATTGGCAAATACATTTAATTCGTTTCCTGAATCTCCACAGTCATCTATTTATGAAGCATATATTCCTATTTCATGTGAAGAATCTCCTAACGAGTATTTGTTTACATTAGAAATTCAAGACCATGTTGGTAATAAGCAACTTCTTGAAAATAAATTTCAAGTTATTGGATATCCATTTAAAAGACAGACGTTAACATTTAATCAAGATCCAAAACTCGATACACAATATGCAGATTTTAAAGAAGAACAATTACCTGAACTGACAACTAAGAGTCCGACTGAAAAACTCTGGCGTGGCTCTTTCTGTATGCCTTTAGAAATGACAGGTGTAACCTGTGACTTTGGTACCGTAAGAACTACTAAAGAGCATGGTCGTTATGCACACAAAGCTGTTGATTTAGCAGGACGACCAAAGAGTGTCGTATGGTCTGCACAAGATGGTATAGTAATTGTTAAAGACCGTTTTAATCGATCAGGGAATACCATTATTGTTGACCATGGTCGTGGCGTACTAACTCTGTATTGTCATCTTGATAGTTTTGCAAATATTAATGTAGGGGATAAGGTTCGCAAAGGAAATCCATTAGGTAAAATGGGCAAAACTGGATATGCAACAAATGATCATCTTCATTGGGCAATGTATGTTAACAATGTTCCTGTCGACCCAATGCAATGGACCAAAAATAATTTTTAACAGCAAGAGATCGCAATGAAAAAAACAATACTATTGTCTTTGTTACTTACAGGATACATACACGCAGTTGATACAGAAAGTGATAAAGACCAACAACAACTTTTGCCAGTTCGTGCATTCTATGTTGCTGATGTACTTCTACGCTTAGAAAAGCAAGTCGATCAACAACAAAAAATGGATAACGCAGATTATCAAAACATCTTATGCACAGAACGTGATGATGTGATGTTGCGCATTTCTCACGCTTCCCCATCACCTGCTCCAGACCGAACACATTGTCAATTATATTGTATGCGCCAACATCTTCTTGAAATGAGCAATTGATTTTAAATATGAATAATGCTAAAAATAACTAAATTTGATTAAAGGCGAGAGACGGGTGTTTCTCCTGTTTGCACTAATATACCATTTGTCCATAGCTTGTGGGCAGATGGTTCAAAAACAGCAAAGGCGCAGTGCATACTAAGTGGTTAATGGAGGTATGCATTATGTATTTTATTCCCAGAAATAATAAGGTTTATTCATTTCTTATAAGTTCACCGACGCATATGTGGTACCTACTAACTGTGGGGGTTATGGCATGCATGTCTATTTCCTGGTGGGTGCTGTGGTATGTTCCCAGTAAAGCTACTATTGCTCATATGAGACTAGAATATGAAGAGCTTGTTCAACAACAAGCATCTATGAATTCAATAACTAAAAGCATTGAAGAATTACACAGTGTTGTACAAGAACTTTCTAAAACAATAAAAAATAATATACGTGATCATGAGTCACACCGGATTCGGGCAAGCCATTTGCTGACATTTATTTCAGATGCAGGCTTGCAACCTCTCGATTACCAGCCACGTGAACAAAGAAGAAAAGATGGATTCTTATTTAAATCTATTAAGCTGCACTTGGCAGGAGACTTCCAGGGGGCGGAAAAATTATTCAAATCTTTAGCAGCGCATGAATACTCAGTTTCAGTCGAAGATTTAGAAATTAAGCAACATAAATCAATATTGCATATATATTGTACGATTAATCTCATGGAGGCAGTAGATGAGCAGATTGGTTCATTATCATAAGTTTATAATAACGTTGGTTGTAAGTTTTTGTTTAAATGTATGTGCAGCTAAAACTGATGATCTTAAGCGAAATCCATTTGAATGGTCTGGCAACAAAAAAATAAAAGTTGATCTGCCTGTAGAGGAAAAGAGTAAGGAAAAAAAAACTCTACATATCGCATGGAAGGTTATTGGTATTTCATCAGGTGAATATGCTTTACTTACCAATAACACTACTAACATTGTGGTTCGTGTAGGAACTGATATAGATAAAGAGTGGAAAGTAGAAAAAATAACCAATGTGTCTGTAGTGTGTAAGCACATGTCTGGTCTAATGCGCGAGCTGAATGTATGAAATATATAACCTATCTGTCATTAGTTCTTTTTATATCGTGCAATCTTGAGAGTGCCCAACAAGTACCAGTTGCTGCTAAGGCTGAACCAGCAAAAAGTTCTCGACTGGTGCTGGATGATGCACATAGCATCGAATCACATATCAATACTATATTTGGTGATAAAGAATTAAATACAAAAAAACTTTCAGTAAGATCAGCGCCGGCGCCTATTAATGCTATTGTTGAGCTAATTGGTATGAGTGCTGGTATCGATTTTGTCATTGATCAGGATATTTCTGGTATTACAGGCACCATACATTTTGAAGGCAAAACTGCTGGTGAAATTTTAAAGATATTGTGCAACCGTAACACACCACGCTTAGCAGTTATTAAACAGTGTAATGTATGGCGCATTGGCTTGCATGACAAAATAACTCAACATCTTAAAGCT
>CAZJQM010000069.1:0-4561 GCA_964548355.1 uncultured Pseudomonadota bacterium | reverse complement strand
AAAGAAGCCTTAGAGGCGAGCCAAAAGCAGTTTGATGAGCAAAATAAGCTTGAACTGGAAAAGATAAATCTTCTTATCAGCAGCATAAAAAAGAAGCTTGAAGAAGGTGATGATGATTTTTTACAGAAAAAACTATCGGTTCTCAATGAACACCATCAATCTATTTTGGATACCCAGCTTTCTCATAAAGAGATTGTTTCAAATATAGACCAGCAAATTAAAGTTCTTGAAGAATATCTTAAAGATCCTGAATTCAAGGTATTATTGCTTGATGCACAATCTACGTTTGAACATTTGCAGAATATTATGCACAAGATTGCGGCTCAAGATGACAATATTGTGCATTTGGAAGAACAAAAAAACATACTTAGTTCAGAACTTGAAAACCGTAAGAAAACTGCAGATCAGCTTGCAAAGCAGTATCGTGATAAAGAGCGCGAACAAAAAGATTTGGGTACCCGATCAGAATTTATTCCTGAAGAGGAAGCCCATTTCGATGCTAAACAGCGCGCTGATATTATGGAGCAAAATCTCAAGCTATTGATCAATAAGCGTCGTTTAAATGAACAGAAAATAGCTGAGCTTAAGCGTAAGCTAGGCTTGCTTGATAGTAAAATCTTTGTGGCTAAAGCACAGCGTAAAGTATTAGATGAAAAACGTCTCAGCATTCGCGAAGGTTTAAAGGTAGAAGAATCTGATATTTATCTCCAACGAGCAGAATTAGAAAAGAAGAAGCAAAAATATCTAGAGACTAAAGAATCCTATTATCATGATCGCAAAAATCTGTCTGCAGAACGCGATAGACACCGAGAGCAGATAGATTCATGGACTAAGAAATTAGGTATCACTATTGGAGATCTACGTGATCTTGATGAGATGGTTATTGAGCCAGCTGATCCTAAAGGATATTTAGCACTTGGCGCTCTTATGAGCATTAAAGAACAGATTTTATTAAATGATAAAAAAATCGAGCTTCTTGATGCTGAAATTAATATTGAAGAAACTAAATTTGATAGAGAAAGTATTTCAACTGAGATTGTTGATTCATGGCATAAGATTACAACACGTAAATTCAGATCAGAAGAAAATGTTGAAAATGAGATAAAAAAGTACCATGACCCTATGGTCTTATCTCAGCGAGAATTAAGCGCATTTACCGAAAAACGAAATACAGCTACTAACTTTCTTGCGATACAAAATAAGGTATTGGAAAGCTTAAGAGCTCGTATTAAAAATCTTGATGATCATCGCTTGCAACTGTTTAATAAAAACAGCGCTATGGAATTTTTCCGTTGTAGAGAACTGTTGGTAACAGCGCAACGCTTTGTAAATAACCAAATTGAAGTTAACAGAAAAATTATCGAAGTTTACTCCAATATCATTAATTTGCGTAGCAATATCATAAAGCAGATCAATACTATTATTGTTGAGCTTCGTTCTATTGGGCCACGATCAGCAAATGCGATTACCTGGGAAGGGATTAAGAATATTCCTGATGATTTAGAGCTCTTCTGGTCTGAATTAGCTTCACTTATGGTTTCGTATTTTAGACATCTTGCACCGTCAAAGATAGTTGCAAAGATTGCATCAATAAAATTTTCAACTCTGGGTAAAATATTATTCAAAATCCTTATCATATTACTTCTGTACTTATTATTACGCGCAATGTTGCCGCTCTTATCGCGCAGATTAATCAAGGTTCAGCCAGATGTTGGTGGCATGTATTATGTGGCGCTTTTAAGTGCAGGGTTGATAGATTTTGTTTTCCGTTATTTTAACAGCTTATTCTTTTGGTTTCTCTACTATTGTGCTATTACGTTTGATGTAATACCTGAGATATTTCCACAGATCATCTTTTACTTATTGTCCATACCATTCTTAATAGTTATAGGTAAGCGTGGCTTAGAATATTTTGTTCAGTTTAATGCTGAACAAGATCATATTTTCTTTACGCAAGCTGCCTATGAACGTCTGAGAAAGATGATCAACGTAGTACTGTATTCTACCATTGTGATTTTCTTCTTTAGAGAAGCATTCATGTTGGCGATTTATAGTAAGTCTGATCTGCCAACAATATTGCTAACCATTTATTCTATTATGGTTCGTCTGATGCTTATTTCCTTGATCAGGAAAGAAGATATTCTGGATCTTCTACCTACCGAAGGTGCTATGTGGCAATGGGCACGCACTTATGTAGAAGAACATTTCTATGCACTTTTTGCGTTCCTAGTTGCGATCATCATTATGAGCGAACCGCACATAGGATATGGTAAATACATTTCTTGGGTGCTATGGGGCACACTGGGTACTGTGTTACTTGCTCGTGGGTTAATGCTTGTTAATGTGTTAGTACGTCGTGTTTCCACGGTCCTCTTTTTTACTTCTGAAACTGAAATGCGCCGTGAACGCTTCCCACATGCTCGAACTGCATACGGTATTTTCGTAATGGCAGCTTTTGTCATTTTTGCCACATTTTCCTTTTTAATAGCATCTCGTATTTGGGGTTACACGATTACGATCAATGATCTCTCAGAAGCATTGCACAAAAGAATTTTTGCAATCCATGAGGGAACAACTGATATGCATGAAATTACCACTATTTCATTGTTCCAGATTGTGGCGTTTGTATTTGCAAGTCTTTTTGTAGCTTCGATTATTAATCATTTTATTTTACGACGTATCTTTGACCTTCTATTGGTAGAACAAGGTGTTCAGTACACCATATCAACGATTATGCAATACGTAATCGTGATGCTTGTTATATTTATTGGGTTTCACCGCATAGGTCTTGATTATGTTGTTCTTTCATTAATAGTACCGTTACTGTTAGGTTTGGGTTGGGCGACTAAAGAATATGCAAATGATTTTGTAGCCTATTTTATTCTGTTGGTACAACGGCCATTTAAAATTGGGGACTATGTGAAGTTGGATGATGATGTAACGGGCGTTGTTCGTAAAATTACACCACGTGCTGTTATCGTCAGATCAAAAAATAGTGTTACGATTGTGCTTCCTAACTCTAAAGTGGTGAGCGAACAGATTGTAAACTGGAACTATTCACGTACTTTCTTTGCATTCCAAGATATAACACTGACCATTCCTTACACTGCTGATCCAGCTGAAGTAAAAGTTATTATTGCTCGTGCTTTAGATGCTAATATGCATGTGTTGAAAAACCCACGCCCTGTAATTTGGCTGCATGATTTTGGTGAGCATGGCTATATTTTCTTGGTACGCGGTTTTTTAAGCTCTGATAATGTGTCTATTAAAGATGAAATAGCAAGTGATGTACGTTTTGGTATTACAAAATCATTAAAAGAGCATGGCATTGCTATTGCTGGCCCTGCTATGCACGTTAAGATGGTAAAGGACTAAATACCAGAGTGCTGAGTGTATAAATCGCAAAGCCAATAATCAAAGCACCTGCAGCTTTATTGATATAGCCTAAAATCTTCGGTGTAATTTTTGTTCTGATCATTGCTATAAAGCCACTCAAGAATAACCACCAAGCGGTTGCTCCTATAAATACTCCAGAAATAAGTAATAAAGCTGAAAGATAATCAAGCTTTATATCTGCAAATGCTGCAAAAACCGCCATAAAAACAATAATAGTTAAGGGATTAGTCAGCGTTAAGAAAAATGTCGATATAAAGCTGTTAATAAGCCCTTTGCTCGAAACTGGACCATCATGTGTCATGGGAGGACTTTGCATGATGCGATATCCGATCATGACTAAAAAGCAACTGCCAATAATGGTAAGCCAGACTCTAAAACTCAACAGTAAATCAGAAATAAAGGTTACACCAAATCCCGCAATCCCTGCGTATACAGCATCAGCAACTGATGCTCCCAAGCCGGAAAAGAGACCTGCAAGAAATCCATAAGCTAACGTTCTGCGTATAACTAAAAGGCCAATAGGGCCAACGGGAGCTGCAATTGAAAATCCAATGATGATCCCTTTTAATAACATCGAATCCATAGTGTCACTTTTGTCTATTTATCCAAGACATAATTGTCTTGGTGTAATGGGCTTTATCACATCCATACCATATCATAGTAGCGCCAATAACAGCGATAATAATATTTAAAGAAACCAGTCCAAGGGAATTTAATAAGAGAATAACCCCGATGATTATTAAGAGATTGCCTTGGTTTTGTTCGGAGAAATTAGAAAAAAATTTATCAATCATACTTTTCCTTTCCTGTTCATGATCATTATAGAAAAAATAGTACTCATTTCGCAAATTAAGGTTTATTTTTATCCTTTTTTTCTTCGGTTTTACTAAATAAAGGCAGTACATAATATTTAAAAGCGGCTGCGCTTCCCACGATAATAAGAGTGCCGATAAGCTTTTGTTGTTGAGTGATTCCTTGTGGTTGCAGAACATGTTGAGGTAATTCAACTTCTTGAGGTTGCATTTGTTGTTGCGGCTGTTCTGGCTTAAGAGGGCGTCTACATGAAGGGCAAGTATCATGGTCAAGCCATTTCTCGAGGCATTTTTCGTGAAATGTATGGTTGCATGGTGTTGTGATAAGTTTAGGATCGGGTAAACCTTCTTGT
>CAZJQM010000068.1:1616-4579 GCA_964548355.1 uncultured Pseudomonadota bacterium | reverse complement strand
GGCATAGTATTTGTTTCGCGTCTACCTGGGCCACCACATACAGGACATGTTGTATTAACCCATTCAGGAACATCAGCAAGTGGAGACTCACCGGTTCCTGTTGGTTGATAACGATCAACTTTTGGTAATGTTACGGGCAACTGATCTTCTGGTACTGGAACAACACCGCATTTTTGGCAGTGAATAAGTGGTATCGGTTCTCCCCAATAACGCTGACGGGAAAAAATCCAATCACGAAGTTTATAACTTATATGCTTGCGCGCATAACCTTTTTTAACGCAATAATCGATAATCTGTTGACGCACTGAACCAGCTTTTTTACCAGCAAATTCTTTCGGTTCTAAAAGAATACCATTGGTCATATCGGTATAGCAGACTTCTAAGCGCTTAACTTTTTCTGCAAGCTCTTTATCTTCTGGCACCAAAACTACTTTTAATGGAATGCCGTATTTTTTAGCAAACGCAAAATCACGTTCGTCATGTGCAGAACATTTAACAATACCTGTTCCATAATCTGCTAACGCAAAGTTTGCAACCCATACAGGTAGCTCGCCATTGCCTACAGGGTCGATCACATAGCGGCCGGTAAAAATACCTTCTGGTTGTCCAATTTCGCGGTTGCCGCTGGCACGTTGAGCTACAATTTTTTGTGCGTATTCAAGCACCGCTTTTTCTTGCGGTAGGCCTTGAATAAGCTGGGGCAATAACTTATGATCTGGTGCTATTACCAAGAATGTATCAGCTGCAAATGATTCAAAATGGGCAGAAAAAGTTTCCAGTTTTAAATCCATCCCCTTAACATGGGCTGAAAAAATAAGCCCTTCGCTTTTGCCAATCCAATTACGTTGCATCATTTTAACTTTTTCAGGCCATTGCAAGTCATCAAGACCTTGAAGTAACTTTTCAGCATATTTGGTAATACGCAACACCCATTGCGCAATATTTCTTTGCACAACTTGTGTACCACATCGCTCACAACCACCATTGACTACTTCTTCGTTAGCAAGACCGGTCAAACATGAAGGACACCAGTTGATAGGCATATTGGCTTGATAAGCAAGCCCTGCTTTAAACATTTTCAAAAAGATCCACTGTGTCCATTTATAATATTCAGGATCAGTAGTATTAAGTTCATGACCCCAATCATAAATAGCAGCAAGTTGTTTTAACTGCTCTTTAAAAACAGCCACGTTTTGCGCAGTGCTTACTGCAGGTTGAATACCTTTTTTAATCGCATCATTTTCTGCAGGCAAACCAAACGCATCCCAGCCCATAGGATGTAAAACATTGTAGCCTTCAAGCCATTTAATGCGTGAATAAACATCTGAAAATACATATCCACGCCAGTGGCCTACGTGCAAACCAGATCCTGATGGATAGGGAAACATATCAAGACAATAATATTTTTTACCAGAACCTGCCGGCTTGGTTTTTGCAGGAGGGTTTTTAGCCCATCGTGCTTGCCATTTCTTTTCAAGTGCATTGATGTCGTATTTCATAACAGTCTCGTACTATCCTAAAAAAACCAGTTGTAGTGCCATGCAAAGGCAAAGGTACCGATAAGCGTTGCAAATACCGGTGTTTTGACCATTTTAAATCCAAAGAGTTTATATGCAATATTCAGTAGGGAAAGAACGATCATCGCCGGATAGCAAATGAATGCCATCGGTTCTATGTAGTTCATAATCCCTTCAAAACCTAAATTTGCAAAAGCACATGCAACAGCAACACCCATCATTGCAGCAGTGCGATATGAAATTTTTTTCTTAAATAAATCAGTGCTCAGGTAATCAGCAAATACGGCTGACAACGCTATGGCCGTTGTTAATGTTGCAAGCACAATAGTTATGCCAAGCAACAAACCAAGACGACCGAGCAACAAGTCACCTAGCGCAAACATAAGTTGCTTACGGCTGACAAATGCCACTTCATACCCGTGCATAGCGCTGGTGTACATAAAACCAACATACATTGTGCCTAATAAGAATGCTCCTACACCGCCAGCTTTGCACAAATCAATAAGCAATTTACGTGTAGTACCTTGAGGGTGTTTGATACCAACCATAATAAGCTTGGCAAAGAAAATAGCACCCAGAAGATCAAGCGTGCTATACCCTTCTATAAAACCATTCCATAGAGCTTGACCGGATGTAAAAGAAGTTTGTTCAAGTGATCCTGGCACAAAGAAGCCAGCAACAATAATACCCGTCAAAAGTACAATTTTGATAGGACCTAAATATCTACCAATAACGGTTACTACATTATTTTCTTGTAGAATTGCCAATAAAATCACAAGTCCTGCAACTACCGTAAATGCCCACAGAGGAATAAACGGCAAATACCATGCAAGTGCAGCATGTGCAACTGTTAAAATACGTGGAATTGCACCAAAGATACCGATAGTCACCATACAAGCAAGTGTCATTAATTCGCCCGGCACTTTGCCCAAGCGGCCAAAGAAACTACGATAGTCTCCTTGATACAACACACCTGCAAAAACACCAATCATAGGCATTAATACTGCTGATAAGAAAAGACCGATAATACCAAAAATAACCTGATCGCCTAAAATGCGTCCAAGATCCAAAGGAAATATAACGTTACCAGCGCCGAAAAACATTGCAAAGAGCGCTATACCAAGTGAAACTATATCAACTGTTTTCATAAATAACCTTCTTGAAAAAACATCTGAAATAAAAATGTAATAGGAGTCTTAAAAGCCGAATAATAATTGGGTTTGCACCCACATAATACATAAGGCGGCAATAATGGTCTGATGGGCGGCGTAAAAATAGGAAAAGGAAGAAGAATAGAATTGAGATATAAAATTGATACGGTGAGGGTTTGAATAAGTATTCACCGGAACTCCTAAGAAATTAATGATGTGAAAATCTTCATAAAGGTACCGTTAATAAATATTAAATCAACCGGCAAGCATCTTTTTAAAAATCATGGTAGGATGC
>CAZJQM010000068.1:0-1516 GCA_964548355.1 uncultured Pseudomonadota bacterium | reverse complement strand
TTAATAAATATTAAATCAACCGGCAAGCATCTTTTTAAAAATCATGGTAGGATGCTCCAATGTTATTATTCCTCTCAAAAAAAAGGTTAACCTATGGCACACACAACTAAAATGCAATCAACTCCGGCAACTCCAGTCTGGCAAGAAGACGAACTCATTTTATGTGTAAAACGCGATGAGTTATTTCCTCAAGGTGCTTGGTCAGGTATGCAAGCTGTCGATTATTCAAACTACTCGGATCTTATCCAAAAGCATCAAGAATTTATGCCACGTTCACACATGGAAACAGATCCGACATATAAACAAATTATCCCATATTTAATTTATTCGTATCAAGATCGTTATTTCTTAATGCAACGCCAATCAAAAGCAACCGAGCAACGCTTACAAAGTAAGTTTTCATTGGGCATCGGTGGGCACATACGCCAAGAAGATATGAGTCATAATTCTATTTTTGAATGGGCACGTAGAGAGTTTCATGAAGAAGTAGATTTCAAAGGTAATTTTGAAATAGTACCACTAGGTATTCTTAATGATGATTCTGATGCTGTTGGCCAAGTGCATGTTGGATTTGTATTCCTTCTCAAAGGCGACACTCCCCATATCAAAGTACATTCAGAACTCAAGAGTGGCGTTTTACTTTCGCTTGAAGAAATAAAAGATTTCTATGACAGAATGGAAAACTGGTCAAAGATTGTTTTTGATTTTTTGAGAAAATAACACATAAGGATAGTATGAAAAATTATAAGCTAGTATTATTAACAGCAATTGTAAGTGGTATTGCAACATACACTTACTCAATAACAGACAAACCAAAAAAAGAAAGTCCCTCTATGGCAATACGTTACGAAATCATCAAACCATCAGATCGTCCTGTAAATGAGCAAAAGAAACCAACTAAAGGTCAAACAGTGACAGTCCATTATACGGGATGGTTAGATACCAATGGACAAAAAGCAGAAAATGCTTTTGATTCTTCTCGTAAAAGCGGTAGACACGAATTTAAGTTCATCATTGGTATTGGCCAAGTAATTAAGGGTTGGGATGAAGGCGTCATGGATATGACAGTTGGCGAACAACGCAGACTTTTTATTCCAGCAGCATTAGGTTATGGTTCACGTGGCGCAGGCGCTGTAATTCCACCAAATGCAAATCTTATTTTTGATGTTGAATTATTAGGCGTTGGCTGAACTTTTAGATATAGAAACAAAAAAAGGCTTAGACAAAAATCTAAGCCTTTTTTATTAATCTTCTTGAAAACTATAGCTTCCTTTAAGTTCTCGTGGAAGCGTAATAGCCGTAACACGTTTTCTTGCAGCCTTTTGCGCTTGTATATCTTCTTCTGGTTGTGCTACCCATATTAATTCAGCTAATTCATCTTCCATATGCGCAAGCTCTTTGAGAGCCTTTTCAATTAATTTTTTGCCATGGGTTAATTTTTCTTTATTAAGCTGTACCTTTTTCTGTGCCGCATCTATTGTTTGTTTACTTAAGTCTAATGCCTTGTAAGCTTCTT
>CAZJQM010000067.1:0-4645 GCA_964548355.1 uncultured Pseudomonadota bacterium | reverse complement strand
TATACAGTTTCCTGTATATAAGATGGTAAGAATAAGTAAGATATTTAAATAATAAATCTTCATAATGTCTCCCCCTCATGAGTATATCCAAATTTAGGATAACAAAGAAAGGAAGATACTATATAGATTTTTAAATCATTGAAGCAAAGTGTCTGGGTTGACTACACTAAGAAAAGGGATAAAGAGGCAGGGGGAAAAATGAAGTATATTGTTCTTATAGCTATTCTTATTACGAATTTTCAATGTATTCAAGCTGATGAAATCAAACCTTGGACATGGACGTATGCAAAACGCATTCTGCCAAGCGATGTTAGCCAAAACAAGAAGCAAGTGACTTTTATGCATACACGCGTACAGCCATTTACTCAACTTATGTTTTCTTGGAATGCCTTGCGGCCTGAACGAGGATTTTTGAGATTTTGGGCACAGGCTTATATTAATAACAAATGGCATGAACCCCACATGATGATTGATTGGGGTGCGTCAGTTCAACGTTCCTACTTTACCCCACAAGATATCACTAAAGCGCATCACGTCCGTCTTGAAGTTCCTCATCATATGCCATCACACGGGTTTAGAATTATTATTCAAGCGCATGAAGGTGCTGATATTAATCATTTGAAGGCATTATTTGTATGTACTTCAAACTTGACTCAATTTTCTTCAGAACAACCTGATTATATTCATACCCTTAAGTCTATAAGACTTGATAGAGTGCCTCAGCATTCGCAAATGGTGGTACAACATCCAGACTTTGAGCGCATTTGTTCACCAACTTCTACGTCCATGTTGGTTGGTTATTTAAAAAAAAAATCAGTAGATCCAGCTTCATTTGCCCAAAAAAGTTATGATCAGGGTTTAGATTCGTACGGCAGTTGGCCATTTAATATGGCACATGCCTATGAGCATATGGGTGGGTATTATTATTTCTGTGCTATGCGCTTACATTCTTTTGCCGAGCTGCACTCCCAATTATCATTAGGAATTCCAGTGGTTGTGAGTGTCCGAGGCGAATTATCCGGAGCCGTCAAACCTTACAATAACGGGCATCTTATGGCTGTTATCGGGTGGGATGCGCATAATAAAAAAGTATTGTGTCATGATCCAGCGTTTCCCGCTGATGAGCAAGTAGCAGTTGCTTATGATGTTGCTGATTTCATGAGAGCATGGGAACGGTCACAGCGATTGGCTTATATTGCTTCTCCGGCACATAGCTGATTCCAATTTTAAGCTTTTTCAAGTTTAGCTTCTCTCCTTAAATGAGTATTGTTTGAGCAGTGCTTCATTATTCCTATCTTTTACCGAGATTGATTTGTTCCAATCAGAAAATAAACTCTCGCAATAATGATACGGATTATTGACAGTTTGATAATGAAAGTATTAATTTGAATATAAGGGAAAAGAACTCTTAAAAGGGTTAGGGGAGCTATGAACTATATTCAAAAATACTTAACATACCTTGTTATTCTAAATGTTTTTCAGTGTGCCGGATCGGTCCAAGTTAATTATCTCAATAAGGTGTTTCATCATAAGGGTGAAATGTCACACACTATTTCATGTTATTTTGCCAGTAAACCAATTTGTACTCCATTGCCGCAACGGAAAATGAACGAAACAGGCTGGCAGACATTACATTTTTTGATGCCTAAGACCAAAATTGGTGGCGAAAGTGTAAGCGCTCTTAAAGATTTAAATAATGTTGCTCAAATGTTGGGGACAGAAAAATCAAGTTCATATACCATTCAGGTTAAAGATGTGGTTTCGCCAGTTGATGGAGTTTTAGTTGCTGTGGGGTTTGACGCGTCTGCAGTGGCTTTCAAATGCGAAACCATGGTTGCTGTTCAAGGGCAACCGTCAGTTGTCTTTAAATTCTACAATAAACGCATCCTCAATGAAATAAAGAACAAGACTGACAAAAATCATTATCTTGCATCCAATAAACGAAAAACTCGCATCGTAATTGATAGTGGGCATGGTGCTGAAGATGATGGAAAAGTAGGCTGCTTTGGTATCAAAGAAAAAGATATCAATCTTGCAGTAGCCAAAAGAGTTGCGCGGTTTTTGCGTAGTGAGGGGATGGATGTTTGTTTAACTCGTGAAGATGATCGTTTTGTTCCCTTAGAACATCGCACAACATTTGCTAATAAAAACATAAAGGCAGATTTGTTTGTATCAATACATGCAAATGGAGCGCCTAATGAAACGGCATCCGGCATAGAAACATTTTGTGCACAACCGCATCTTTTTTCTAATTCAATACGATGCCAGGATTCTCAAATTCACCAACAAATTTCCCACGCTGAATCCCAACGATGTCAGCAGAGTTGTAAGCTTGCTCAGTCAGTTCATGATCATGTGATTGTGCATGCTCGCACAGTTCAAAGCGAAGTCAAAGACCGTAAAGTAAAAAATACGATTTCTCAAGTTCTTCTAGGCACTGATATGCCATCCGCTCTGATCGAAATAGGCTTTTTATCTAATGCCTATGAAGCTCGTTTACTCAATACACCAGCTTATCAAGATAAAATTGCACAAGGCATTTGCAAAGGCATTGTCTCTTATATTAAATCCTGTGCAGCATAATTCTTAGTTAACAATTGTTGAGCACCGACATGATTTGGATTGAGTGCAAGTAGCTTTTTAAGCGAACCTTGCGCAGGCTTTTGTTGGTTGTTAAGCAAATATGCTTGGGATAAATAAAATTGAGCGTCAATGTATTCGGGCTCAAGAGTTAACGCTTGTGTAAAACGTTTTATAGCAACACGTGCAAGTTTTTGAGACTGCGGTACAGAGCAACGCATCATTTTCTTGCTATCATGTAAAGCAAGCATACCTAAATTAAACCATGCAACTTCTTTAGTTGGGTAATCGCGATTAGACGTCAATTGTTGCCAGAGCATTTGTGCTTCGACTGGTTGGCCCATCTGGTTTAGCACGCATGCGTAATTGTTTAATACTTCAGCTCTGAGTGCAGGCGGGAGTTGTTTATTATTGAGCAGTTGTTTAAATGTTTTTTTACTTTCTTTAAACTCTTGAATCTGATAGTGGAGAGTCCCTTTGAGTGCATAATACTGTGGCAAGGGAGAATGTATTAATTCTTTATCAAGATGCATAAGTGCTTGTTTAATATCACCATCTTCAATAGCCATCATGGCTTTATCATAATGGGATTCTTTCTTTTTCGGTGTTCCACAACCATTGCTGCATACTAAGATGGCAGTTGAAAGCATTATAAGCGTATAGTTCATATATTCCTTAGAGGTAAAACCTCTTAATATTGTTTTGCACTTTTTTCATGCAGTTTGTAGACTATCGATGCGTTCGTGAAAATAAGCCCCTAGAGTTTCCCATAAAAATAAAAAAAAATTAACGAGATAAAACTGTGGTTAACAGTATTTGGCAAGAATTTCTTAAAATTATGCAGCAGGAAGTGGGAAGCCAGATGGTTGAAACTTGGCTCAAGGCTGTAAGTCTGCATCAATGGGATAGTCGCGAAAGAACTATTTATCTGCTGACGCCCAACAGTTTTGTTAAAGAATGGCTTAAAAATAATTATACCGCATTATTCGAGCTTCATTTAAAACGGCTTTTAAACGTAGACTCTCTTAAAATAATTTTTTCAGATGCCGAACATGCAAAAGCAGAAGAAGCGCAAGAGCAAGTACCAGTAAAATTTACACCAGCCCATCTTATACCTTCATCTGTATCAAATAGCGGAGGCAACAAGCTCGTTAAAAAAGTAGATATCAAACATATTCGTCATATCAATAGCAGTTATACATTTGAAACTTTTGTTGTAGGTCCCAGCAATAAGTTAGCTTTTGCTGCAGCTTATGCGGTTACCGAAAATCCCGGAAATATTTATAATCCACTTTTTCTTTACGGCGGATCTGGATTGGGCAAGACCCATTTATTGCATGCAATAGGCAACGGAATAAAAATTATTAATCCACGCGCGTCAGTACTATACCAGACAGCAGATCGATTTGTTAATGAGTTTATTAACGCTATTCGTTTTGATAAAGTACATCAGTTTCAAGCTAAATATAAAGATATAGATGTTCTGTTAATTGATGATGTGCAATTTATTTCTAATAAAGAGCAGACGCAAGAAGCATTTTTCCATATTTTCAATTCCTTATACGATTTGCATAAGCAGATTGTTTTTTCAAGTGATACCTATCCACAAAATATTAATGGCATTGCCGAAAGATTACGTTCTCGTCTTGAGTGGGGATTGGTTGCAGATATTCAGGTTCCAAGTCTGGAAACAAAGATCGCTATTCTTAAAAAGAAAGCAGAAGCTAGCGGTATTAACATAGCAGATGATGTTGCTCATTTCTTGGCTGCGCGCGTGATAGCTAACATACGAGCACTTGAAGGATCATTAATACAAATCATTGCTGTAGCGTCGTTAACGCGCCAGCCAATAACTATGGAATTAGCACGCAAGGTTTTGATTAAGCAACCTCAAGAATCATCCCCTCAACAGATTGACTTTGAACGAATCGCTCGCCATGTCGCTGACTATTATTCGGTAACTATTAATGATTTGCGATCTAATTCTCGATCAAAAGAATTATCCTTAGTTCGGCAAATCGCTATGTATCTTATGAAGAAAATGACTAGTAAGTCATTACATGAT
>CAZJQM010000066.1:0-4787 GCA_964548355.1 uncultured Pseudomonadota bacterium | reverse complement strand
TGAAATGGATGTGAAAATTGCACCAATGTAGAAAGACAATGGTTTAAATTGTAGCGTTTCTGGTTTATAGGAACTTACAATGTCGCCATTGAGTTCAAATGCAAAACCATTGCCTTCCACCACTCGATGCATAAATTGCCTATCAACCAAACCTGCGTATCCGATGATAGTTTTATTGTGTACAAGTTGTGCACTCGCAGATGGGTCATACCATGCAGCGCGAACACGTTCAATTTTTTGCCATTCAACATCCATGGGCATCATTGCAAACAATGAACTGACAAGATATTTCATTTCAAAGAAATCTAATTCTTTTTTGCGGTCATAAAATATACCTGCCAATGCTTTGTTTTCAGTTACTTTGCCATTACGGTTATGCCACACACGTGCATATTCAAAAAACGCAAGGTCATCCTGGCGCGCTTGATTGATCATAACCGCTTTGAGTAGTCCAGGAACTAATGATGTGACCAGATGCTTGTAATGTTCAGATACAGGATTTTTTAATGAAAGAACATCTTCTGGCTTCCATGCAAGATGATGTAAAAATTCTTCATCATAAAATGCATATGTATTAATTTCATGCATGTCTAACGAGTAAGCAAGATGGTTTTTAACCGCTCTCATTTGCATTAAGGGGTGCAAATCTTTTGGTTTTAAAACCAACGCAGGTGATACATGGGGAATGCGGTCAAATCCATAGAAGCGGCCTATTTCTTCAATAACATCTTCTTTGATAACCGGTTCTTTGGTTGTTCTGAATGTCGGCACGGTGATACTGTACGTTATATTTTTTCCGCTCTTTTTTTCTACAACCTTGTAATCAATGTTTTCAAGATATTTTTTAACATCAGCAGGTTTAAGAGAAACGCCTAACATTGATTCGATTACTGAATGTTCAATTTCGATTACTTGTGCTTGTGGAAGATGGCCAACAGTCGTAATAGGCCCCGATATTTTCATGCTCACAGAAAAATCATGTGCAAGCTTAATAAAACGCTCAAGTGCCATGGTAGTCCACTGTGGATCCAATGCTTTTTCAAAACGAGCAGAAGCTTCAGTACGTAGCTTCAAACGCGCCGATGTTTTACGGATATGGGATGAATTAAAACAAGCAGCTTCTAGAAATAATGAATCTGTTTCTAATGTAACCGCAGCTGACTGCCCACCCATAATACCAGCTAATGCAATAGGATTTTTGCCGTCTGTGATGACTACGTCTTCTTTGATTAATTCTGGCGTTTGTCCGTCGAGCAACACCAACTTTTGAGATGGATTTGCATAATTTACTTCAATTTTTTTAGATGGGATCTTATCAGCATCAAATGCGTGCATTGGCTGACCGATATCAAACATAACGTAGTTGGTAATATCAACAACGCCATTAATCGGTCGCGCATCGATTTTTACCAATCGCTGAGCAAGAAATAAGGGAGAGGCTGAGGAAGAAACTTCTTTAACGTAGAGCCCAGCATAATAGGTGCATGCAGCTTTTGCTTTGATTTCAATACCAAATGGATGTTCTTTTGTTGCAGCAGCTTGTTCTTCATAATGCTTGGCTTCATGCTTTGTTACAAAATGTTCAAGCGGCATCATCTCTAAATCTAATAGTGCTGCAATTTCCCGCGCAAAGCCACGATGCGCCCACATATCAGGGCGATGGGTAATAGATTTATTATCGATTTCTAAAATAACATCTTCCGTTTCAATAACATCTTTCCAGCCGCCTTCAGCGTCCTTGTCGCTCATAGTAACTGCTGGGAATAACCCTTCTTTTTCACCTTTGAGATCTTTAATAGTTGCCCAGCCTTTTTTGGTAATAAGAAACATATGCCCCAAATGAGCATTAGGGCGCTTTTCGAATTTAAACTCTTTATCCCATTCAGCACTAAATACTGTAATCTGAGAATCGACTTTGGTTACCACGCCTACAGATAGGGGGCTTACATCCAATTCAACATTGTAAAAATGCTCGATCTCGGCCGTCATGGTATTAAATTTTTTTATAAGCTGAGCGACATCAACTTTTTTCCAATCACTTTTAATATGATCAAATATCCAGGCAAGTGATAATTTCATAGGGTATCCGTAATAAAAGATAAGATAATTTAGGTTCAAGCATAAGGGAAAATAATAGTTACATCAATTTCTGATCAACTAACCCCTATCTGTCCGTTCTAAAATATTAAAAAAATGATATCCTAGATCACAAATAAGACTCAAAAATCCTCTTAACAACATACGAACTCTATGGGCAAGATCCTTCTTTATTACAAATACATCGACATACAATACCCTGAACAAATACGTAAATGGCAGTATAAGGTTTGCGAAAGCCTTAACCTCAAAGGCCGCATACTCATTGCCACTGAAGGTATTAATGGAACGGTCGGCGGATCTGATGAAAATATCAACAAATACATCCAAGCAATGAATAACCATCCATTATTTGATGGTATCGACTTTAAAATAAGCGAAGGTGATGAAAATTACTTTCCCCGCCTGCGCATTGCCGTACGCCCAGAAATTGTACGCCTTGGCATAGATCAAGCTATCAAAGCCAAGGATGGTGGCATACATTTAACACCCCAACAAACTCATGATCTTCTGAACAACAAGCCCCAAGACTTAGTGCTTTTAGACACACGCAACTCCTATGAATCCCGCGTAGGCACCTTTGAAAATGCTATTATTCCCAACACTCAAACATTTAGAGAATTTCCTGATTACGTCGATAACAATCTTGAACAGTTTAAAGACAAACAAGTACTCATGTTTTGCACTGGCGGCATTCGCTGTGAACGTGCATCTGCCTATCTTAAATCAAAAGGTGTAACCAAAGAGGTATACCAAATCCAAGGTGGTATTCACCGCTACGTAGAGCAGTTCCCTGATGGTTTTTTCCGTGGCAAAAATTATGTTTTTGACGGGCGCATAACTACAAAAATTAATGATGACGTGCTTGGATCATGCCATATATGCAAAGTTCAATGCGATGAATACACTAACTGCCTTAATGCTTCATGCAATTTACAATTCACAGCATGCCAACCATGTATAGAAAAGCTCGGCAATAGTTGCAGCACCCAATGCTTAGAACTTATTCAAACCAAGCAAGTACCTGTACGCAAAATTCCTGCTAGAATGATGGGCAATCAATGCTCTCTTAACAATTAAGGCAGTTCATGAAAATCCCATCTTTTATAACTACCAACGTTTCTCTACAAGATAAAAATTGGTTTAAAACTGGTGGCGCTGCACGTTATTTTGCAGAGCCTGCAACCGCACAAGAATTTCAACAAGCTCTAGAATTTGCACATACCTATAAGCTCGAAATTTTTGTTCTTGGCCAAGGCGCTAATATTCTCATCAGCGATGATGGGTTTGATGGCCTTGTTATCCGCCCACAATTGAAACAGATTTCTCATGAACCTTCTGATTCAAATTACGAATATCTGTTAGCTGGTGCCGGCTGGACCATGCATGATCTGATCGAATATTGCCTTGACCACAACCTTATAGGCTTAGAAGAATTTAGCGGCATTCCAGGAACTGTTGGCGGTTCTGTGTATATCAACCTTCATTATTTTGAATTTTTGCTCGAACAGTTCATGGTAGATGCCACTACCATCGACAAAACTACGGGTGAATTGCGCACAGTTGCAACCGACTGGTTTAATTTTGGCTACGACCAATCAACGCTCATGAATAAAGAATATTATCTTGTCTCTGCACGCTTTAAACTGAAAAAAGTTTCGGACACAGAAACTGCCTATGCCCGCGGACGCCGAACAGAAATTATCCGTCACCGCGCAAAAAGGTATCCAACATCTAACACCTGCGGCAGCTTTTTTAGAAACTTCCACGAACATGAAGTTACCCTGACAAGTTCCGGCAAAAAAATGATCTTTACTGCATACTATCTTGATAAAATTGGTGTTAAGGGTGCGTTAAGAGTTGGAGATGCCATCGTTTCTTACCAACATGCCAACATGATTGTTAACTTAGGCAAAGCAACATCAACTGATATCATTAATTTAGCGCGTAAAATGCAACAGATGGTATTTGAACAGTTTGGAATTGTACCACACGCCGAATGCCAGCTGATTGGGTTTAAAGAATATCCGCTACTGACTATCGAGGATATAAATCATAAAATTTCAGTGAAAAAAACTAAGGAGGTTGGATGAAAAAATTATTTTTCTATATGGTGCTTCTTGCTCATATTTCCCACACACATGCAATGGAAATCGATCAGCGCAGTACAGAAGATACTATTGCATCAGAGCAACCCTATAAAAAACTAAAAACCCAAACTCATACAAAAAATCGGGTTTTTCGATCATATACAACGCGATCACGCAAAAGAAAAGATGTAACATGTGAAAGTCTGTTGGTCCCTGTTGGAGATAGTGGAACAGATAAAGAAATCACTGCTAATCCTATTCCCGAGACATTACCTATTATTCCTGAAGACCTGCGTGATGACACCCCTAATGTTTTACTATGGAAAGCAGCTATGATACATCTAGATCGAGAAATATCACAATCTCAAAAGGAAGTACGACTTAATATAATACGTATGTTAATTACACTACGATCTCAATCGAGCCCTGTTCAAACGGCTGAATTACCACAACCTATGGATACATCAGAAAAATAAATCAATTTATAGATGGAATAAAAAGAGATTTTATGAAAAAGTTACTTCTACTTACCATTCTTTCAATAAATCATGTATATGCAATGGAACATGAACAGCCGACAACAAAAGAGACTGTTAAAAC
>CAZJQM010000065.1:0-4812 GCA_964548355.1 uncultured Pseudomonadota bacterium | reverse complement strand
CATCATTGCCTTGGTAGGCCTTTACCCCACCAACTAGCTAATAGTACGCAAGCTCCTCAATCAGCGATAGCAAAGAGGCCATCTTTCTCCCGAAGGACGTATGCAGTATTAACCTCGATTTCTCGAGGGTATTCTCCACTGAAGGGTAGATTCTCACGCGTTGCTCACCCGTTCGCCGCTGTACTTGTCCCCGAAAGGACTTTCTCGCTCGACTTGCATGTGTTAGGCACGCCGCCAGCGTTTATTCTGAGCCAGGATCAAACTCTTCGTTACAAAAATTGATCAGGTTTATATACAATGCTTTGCAGGCGAAACTTTTTAAATTCTAAGATTTAAGTTTCTTGTGTATTTCAAAGACTTTTTATTTATGACTGAAGCGAATTCCTCGCTTAAAGACTCCACCTATTATAATGATCCACATCGCTACGTCAATACTTTTTTGAAACTTTTTTAAAAAATAAATTAATAACTTAAAAAGCAGTTCAATAATTTATTGCATAATGAGAAACTTTTAATTTCAATTAAATCGCCAAAATCAGCTTCTAATCGACATATTTGCGACATTTTCATCATTTTCAATAATCACTTTTTCAAGCTCTGCACTCATTATGCTTGCACATTCAGTTATTGCATCTTCAAGAACATCATTTGTTATATGATGCTTATACATTTTCATCGTTTTTTCTTCATTTATTTCGCTTTGAGCCCTATGCAACCGACGCTCAATCTGCTCCGGGGTCTCAGTACCCCTAAAAACAAGTCTTTTTCGTAGTATTTCAAGGCTTTTTATATGTATCCATATAAGGACGACATCTTTAATCTGTCCAGTTATCTGCCGGGCACCTTCTCTATCTATAATAAGGATAGGAGAAATACCCTGAAGCATCTTATGCCTAATATCCCCTGGAGTACCATAATAATGGCCCAGAGCATTGGTCGTTTCTAGAAAAAACCCCTTATTCATGAGTTGTTCAAACTCTAGGGGGGATACATATATGTAGTCTTTCCCCGGAATCTCTCCAGGGCGGGGTTGTTTGGTTGTATAAGTGATGACTTTTTCTAGCCTATGAGAACCGGCCAGCTTACTTAAAACGGCATTAACGAGAGTCGTTTTGCCTGCTCCTGAAGGAGCTGATATTATAAAAAGCTTGCCTACTTTGGCCACGTTTTTATCTCGGCTATGAGGATTCTTCTTACTACCTTATAGTATAGGGAAGAAATCCAGGATCTGCAAAAGGTCCCAGCCTCTACCAGTTTCTTAAAAATAGGGCTTTGGTAAGCTATTGAGACTAAAAGCTTATTATTGAGAGGATCTCTATGAAGCGCCTATACCAATTATTGACCATCACCTTAGCACTCACTGGCACACTCTTTATGCAAGATTGTTACGCTGAACCCATCACCTTCGGCCAAGCTTTCGAAAAAAGGTTTGGCATTAATCCCTTTGTTTCTACCATTCGAGAAAAGATAGGCAGCAATTTGCTTGTTATTGAACTCGATAATGGCATGAAGGCAGCTGAATTTTTAACAACAGTTAAAAACTTTGAGCCCAAACAAGAATTAAAAAATGCTTATAATGCCCAATTAGAGAGTTCCCTCAATCCAAATGAAGCCTCTCAAACAGCAACTACCGAGCTGGGGCTTATGAAACACCCTTTTAATGTTATCACTGGGGCATCTGATAGAGCTTACGTATCAAGGTCTTCTGAATGGCAATTTCAACCATCTGAAATATATCTTATGGTATGGGCTGCACGACAATTTTTTATTACCTTTTCAGATGCACAAAAGAAAATATTCATAACGATTACAAAAAATAAAATAACTTTCACATCACAAATCCCCAATGATGGATTAGTATATGCCATGTGGGGTAGTGCCGCTGTAGTTATTATCGGCACCCTGTTATTTATTCACTACGGTTGCAATCCCTAACAGCTAGTACTCATCTACCTTAATATATGGTAAGCTGCTTTCCATATTAACCCAATTACCACTCAACACCATGCTCATTGATGATTTAAAAGAACAACTCAAACACGTCGAACCTGATATTCAGGCAATCAAGTCTTATTGGCAGAATGCCAAGCTGGAAGAAGAATTTCAAAAATTAACTGCGCAGAGCATGCAAGAAGATTTTTGGAAAAATCCAGAACAGACTGAAATTTTACAAGCACTGCAAAAAGTTAAATTGCAACGCGAGCAGTATTTAGAAGTAATTAACAGCTATCAAGAACTACTCGAACTTCTCGATTTATTTAGTACCGATGAACAAGAATTAAAAAAATTAGTAGACGACATTTCATCACTCGTCAGACGCATTGGAAAATTCAAACTCAATCTTCTTCTTAATGAACCACAAGACGCCGCTCATTGCTTCTTAAGCATCAATTCCGGCGCTGGCGGCACTGAATCACAAGATTGGGCATCCATGCTCTTGCGCATGTATCTTCGTTTTTGTGAAGAAAACAAATTTAATGCACAAGTTCTTGATTATCAATCAGGTGAACAAGCAGGCATTAAATCTGCAACAGTATTTATCAAAGCAAAAAATGCATATGGTCTTTTAAAAGGTGAACATGGTATTCACCGCCTTGTGCGCATATCCCCGTATGATGCTAACAAACGAAGACATACATCATTTGCAGGCGTGCATGTAACACCTGAAGTTCCTGATGTTGAAATAACTATTGATCCTAACGATCTGCGTATCGATACCTATCGCGCAGGTGGTGCTGGTGGTCAGCATGTGAACAAAACAGAATCTGCAGTACGCATAACTCATGCACCTTCAGGTATTGTAGTGCAATGTCAAAATGAACGCTCACAACATCAGAACAAAGAAATTGCTATGAAAATGCTCATGGCGAAATTGGCACAAAAACAACGTGAAGAAAAACTGGCACAATCTGCAAGCGTCGAAAAGAAAAAAATAGAATGGGGATCTCAAATACGGTCCTACGTTTTACATCCATATAAAATGGTTAAAGATCATCGCACCGATTATGAATCTCCACAACCCGATCTTGTGCTCGAAGGCGAACTCATGCCTTTTCTTGAATCATATCTTATTTGGCAAGCTCAGTAATAGTTAAATCATTTCGGGAACATCATTAGTTCTATTGTTGTTCGCTTGCTTCTTCCGTGGGTTCTGGTTCTGATTCAAAATAACGTATTTCTTTACCACCAATTTTTACATTAAACCCACCAAGATTGAGTTCTTTTGCCATTCGGTTTAATTCAGATCGCATGCGGCCTTCAGCTGTCATATTATTTACATCAGCTTGTGCTTTATTAAGCTGATCTTTAAATTGAAATGACCGCTGCTTGTCTTTTTCTGCTGAAATATTCTTTTTAAGCTTTGTAATATCAGTTTGTTTTTTTTGTATTTGACTGTTAACTGTTTCAAGTTTTGTAGCATTAAAATTTTGCCAGTCACTAAATAATTCAGATAAGGTATTCTTAATAAACTTAATAAAATCTTGAAGATAGGTAGTTGGCAAATCCTCTCCTTTTGCATTTGTTTTTAAAGCAAAAACATTAAGATTATCAAGATCATTAACTACGCGGTCTGTATAAAACTTTTTATCAAAAAAATGAGCAATATCATCAGGTGTAGCTACAACATTTCTTGCAAGAAGATCTCTTGAAAATTCTGTATATACTCTTGGCCTATCTTCAGAAGATGAATTCTTAACTCGAAATTCATAAACTGGTCGGCCAACGGCTTGCTTCTCTTTAGCATCCTTAGCCTGTGCAAATGCCTTTTCTCCAGCTTTACCAGGCCGTGCCTCAAAGTCATATATTTCTTGTAATTTCGTTTGCATTTGTTTTTCTTGATCAGTAAGTGGCTTTACATTTTTTTTATATTTATATCGAATGTTTTTTCTTTGATCATCAACTATATTGAAAACATCTTTTTGAGCCAACGCTTGTTGTGTTTTTAAATCAATAAAAAGCTTCTCCAGTTCACCAAGTTCCTGTGCAGTAGGATTATCAGGATTATTTAACGTATCGAGAGCATCTTCTAAGAAATATCTCACAGAAGATTTATCATCTCTGTTTATTAGTTGATCTGATGCCTCTTTGATCATTGCAACAAAGTCTGCTGTATTTTTTGCAGATTTTTTCATCTTGTTTACTTGCTTTGTTACATCTTGTCGCGTCATATTTTCTGTTTTTTGAGCTTCGTGAGTTGCAACTTGTTCAATAGCAGAAGTCTTTCCCTTTGAACCTGATATATCTTTATATGATTGTTCAGCAGCTTTGTAAGCTTGCAAACTCTGTGCTTCAATACTTTTACTTTCTTCAAGTTTCTGTTTCATTTGTGTCAACTGTTCATCCGTATAACCAGCTGACTCTGGCGCTTGTACTGCAGTATTAAATTGTTTTTGTTGTTCTGCACTTTGCTGTTGTTTTTGATAATAATCCCGTGCAGCAGATGAATAGGCTTCTTGTGCTTGCTGGTGCTCGACTGGAAGCTCTTCGGCAGGAACTTTATATGTTGGCTTTTCCGGTGTATATTCCGGCTTATATTCTGGAAGATCTACTTCAGCAGGTTTTTTATAAATTGGTTTTACAGAGATCGAATACATATAACTTGGTATTATTATCATCAACAATATCTTTTTCACACTCGCTCCTTATGTTTTTTATGCTCAACTAATTTAAAAAAATTATGTACCTCATTACTATATTCTTGTGGATGAGAGCGGCACATTTGCCCATGCTTTGATGACGGTATAGTCCACTGATATTTAGGACCGCGTGCTTTTTCATATAACAATTCTATATCACTAAGTGGTGTAATCT
>CAZJQM010000064.1:4321-4907 GCA_964548355.1 uncultured Pseudomonadota bacterium | reverse complement strand
TTCAATCACAAAATGAAGATTTTCATGAAAAAGCTATTTTTAGAATCACTCGTTTTACATTCAGCATATGCCAATCAACAACCTATAGATTTGACTGAATGCATACTTAACAAAACCGGGATGAACCAAGAACAACAAAATGTTGTGCTTTCAATTTTTGAACTTGCTCGCCAAGGCCATGTGCAAGAAATAGCTGGCAATCGTTGCATAACTGCCGATGCACTTAGCACATTGCTAATGACATATATGTTTGCTACAAAGATTAACGATTCTCAAGAATTTATCCGACGCACCAAAAATCTACTTGCTGGATTAGATGCGCTTGGTATTAAACCCTACAATCCACAACAATTTTTATGGATGACTACAGGATATAGCTCACAATTGCCAGCGGCAGTTATTCAATTACTTGAGCAACAAAAGCAAGAAAGCTGGAAATTTAAAAAACTGGTTCATCGTTTCCAGCACCAACTTTCAAAAAGAATATATATCGACGCACATTGTTGAAGCACATAACATATCTTGTTAAGATGCCGTTAGATTACATTATTTTGCAAATGGAGATCACATGAAAAAACAATTATTG
>CAZJQM010000064.1:0-4311 GCA_964548355.1 uncultured Pseudomonadota bacterium | reverse complement strand
TTCTATCTATACTTTCTATAACAGCTTATCAGCATGCTATGGATTTTGATCAAGTTGAACATACAATGAAGGAACTCGCAAAACTGAAAAAAACTGAAAAACTTAAATCTGAGCACCAAAGCCGCCACGAAAGTATGAGGCAAGAGGCAACCACAGAAGAAAAAGTTTTCCTCGATAAATTAGGTGTATTTCTGAGTCGAGATTTAACGTCATCAAAAAAAGCAACAAATATAATAAATGATGAACATGTTAGGACATTATTAGTTCTTAAGCCAAGAGCTATTTGCGAACTGATGCGAGATATAGCTTTTCTTATGCAGAATAACATTTCACATGATGACCTAAGCAATACCATTAACTATTTATTCCTTGTCCTTACTAACTGCGATGTAACTGTTTGTGATTACGCCAACATACTTTCTAATCATAAAATAAGTAAGTTTCCCGATGCTGCAGATAAATTATACAAGACCTATCTCAAGAAATTTCCAGAATATAAGAAAGAATTAGTTCGCCTTAAATGGCAGTTCGACAACTTGCTCAAGCGCAATCCATTTTAAATTTAAAAAGCCCGGTTTAATCACCGGGCTTCTTTTTTACAATAGTAATGCTGCAATACATGCAGATAATAAATTAGATAAAGAACCGCCGATTAATGCTAAGACTGCTAGGTCACTTAACATATGCTTGCGCGAAGGCACTAAAGCGCCAATACCGCCTAATTGAATTCCTATTGAAGAAAAGTTAGCAAAACCACATAATGCATAAGTCAATATGGCAACAGTACGGTCAGGCAAAGAGCATTTAAGCATTTGTCCGTAAGCAACTAATTCATTCACCGTAAGTTTGGTTCCCAAAATATCACCAACGACTAATGCCTGTGAGCCCGTAAAACCAAGCAAATATGCAAATGGTGCAAAGATATATGAGAAGAATAAATTAAGATTAAGCGGTGGTAATTCACGCATGCTACCCATTTGATAAAGAATCCCATTAAGCATGACACCCATATATTCTAGAACTGAATTTGCAAGCGCAATTAATGCCAAGAATGCAACAAGCATTGCACCAACATTGAGTGCTAGACTCAGGCCATCCGTTGTTCCTTGTGAAATTGAGCCAAGCATTGAAGAAGTTGATTTATCAAAAGCAACATGGGCTCCGCGTGCTGTTTGTGCGCGCTCAGTTTCTGGGAACAAAATTTTTGCAATGACAATTGATCCAGGAACTGCCATAACACTTGCAACTAATAAATGTTCCGCGGGAATTCCCATGGTCGCATAAACAACCAAAATTGAGCCGCTGACCGTTGCCATGCCGCTGACCATAACTACTAACATTTCCGAATGTGTCATTTTTTCTAAATAATGGCGCACAACCAAGGGAGACTCTGTTTGCCCTAAAAAGCTATTAGCTACTGCGCACAATGTTTCTGCACCAGATGTTCCCAATATAGGACGTACCACAAAACTAATTGCTTGAACCATCAGCTGAATGATCCCAAAATGGAATAAAAGTGACATTAACGCACCAAAGAAAACTATGATGGGCAACACATCAAATGCGAAAATAAATCCCCATGAACCGTGAGGATTTGTTAGATTACCAAATACAAACGAACTGCCTGCTTGTGCAAAGGTATATAATTTTGAAATACCTCTGGAAATTGCAGCAACTACATCATGCCCAACAGAAGTTTTTAATACACTGAATGCAATCACAAATTGCATCGCAAGGCCTGAAAGCACTAAACGTGTATCAACTGCCGAACGCTTACGCGATAATAACCACGCACAGCCGAGAATTACAAAAATACCAATGACGTTGAGATAACGGTTATATTCAATAAAATAATCAAAAAGCATTATGCCCTCATGTTTGGTAGAGATAATTTTAAATGTTTAAAAGTATAGAAAAGATATGAGTGAGCGACAAGAACAAACGTTATAATCTTTTGTTTGACATTGATCATGCAAGTCTTTATTTTTGAGCAGATTAAATACTTAATTTTGAGGGAAAAACATGTTGCGTAAATATTCTTTAGCATTATTGGCAGTTACATTGTGTGCTACATCATCACAAACTTGTGCATTTTTAGGAAAAAAGAAAACTACTTTAGAAAAAGTTGAAGAATATGCTAAAGAAAATCCTAAAAAAACTGCTGCCTATATCGGGGCTGCTGCTCTTACAGGATACTGTTGTTGGTATGGTGGAAATAATGGATTTAAACCATTGTGCCATCATCTTTTTGAGATATTGGTCACTAAAGTGCTCACAAGTGCTGGCGTTGGTTTTGTACGACCATATGATACGCTATTGAGAATGGTTATTAATGATAAGAATATTTCTAGTGAAGGCACTACATTAAATAGATTCATTGCTGTACCAGCAGCTGCTTTGGGAGCTACTGCTCATATGATTGGAACATTCATTCTTCTTAAAAAAGGAATTGCTTGGCATAACCGCTAACATTTTTAAAGATATTCATGGTTAAAAAGATCTATCTTTCTTTCATCTTAGCATCAGCATTGTTAATCCCTGCTTCAATAGCAGCCAATACTGAAAAGTCTACACAAGAAGCAGTAAAAGAGTTTGTTAAAAAACATCCGAAAAAATTAGCTACAGCTGCCGCGCTTCTTGCTTTTGGTGCATTCACAAAATTTGGCACAGAGAATCAGCATGATTATGCTTTTGAACTTTTTTCTGGTTTTGTTTCGCTTCTTGTTGTTCATGCTTTCACTGACGTTGAACTTAAGGGCAAACCAATAAATTGTAGGTATCCTCTTCTTTTCAAAAGTGGCGCCATTTTAGGGTTTTTAGTCCTATGCTATGGCAGCGTTGCAGGATTTTATGGGCTTGTAGATTTTGCAGCTACTAAGCTTTAGCCCCTTTTGACTAGAAAATTCAGTTTGATATGCTGCCTGCATTAAATATAACCTTTCATTAAATGAGATAATATGAAAAAAACACTATTGGTTTTAGCATTTGTTTCGTCAGTTTGTTTTAACAATCTTAATGCAGAATTTGCTGTTTCAACTCATCATGTAAAACGATTTTTTGCAGGATTAGCGTATGGACCCATTGGCCTTATGCTACGTGGTGATAAACAAGTTATGCAGAAGATTATGCAAAACTCTCGCCCGAATGATAGCAGAATTATAACAGCTGGCGCATTTACACAATTGGCTCTTGGAGCTTTAGGGATGTTGAAATTTCATGAATATGCTGGCGGGAAACTACAATATCTTTCTTATAACAAATCTTATATAAGCGATAATATAGAATGGTCATTTATTCGTAAGATGTCACATCTTTATATGGTTTTATCGCTGCTCAGCACAACAATAACAGAATTATGTGGCGCTTGGCATTATAACATCCCAGTTCATGAAATTAATAAGTCTGCAAGCAGCTCATCTTCTAGAAAGAAATAATTAAATTATTTTTTAACTACCAGCGGCTGTTTTTTGCGCTCTTCGTGTTCTTTGGCACGTAAAGCTTCAATAATTTCGCCGATATTGCCTTCGATAAATCTATCAAGATTTTTAAGCGTAATATCAACTTGATGATCTGTAACACGGTTTTGAGGAAAATTGTAGGTTCTGACCTTTTCTGCACGCTCACCGGTACCAACTAATTCTTTACGCTTCTTACTCATTTCTTCTTGTTGCTTTTGATGCTGTAAGGCAAGCAAACGTGATTGAAGAACCTTCATGCCTTTTGCTTTATTCTTGTGCTGCGAACGTTCATCCTGGCAAGAAACAACTAGACCGGTTGGGATATGGGTAATACGTACTGCAGAATCGGTTGTATTGACGTGCTGGCCACCTGCGCCACCAGATCTAAATACATCGATGCGTAAGTCTGAAGGTGAAATGGTAAGTTCTACTTCATCTGCTTCGGGAAGCACGGCAACAGTAGCTGTTGAAGTATGTACACGCCCTTGAGTTTCTGTTTGCGGCACACGCTGAACACGGTGAACGCCCGACTCGAATTTCAAGTGCCCATACACACCTTTGCCTTCAATATTAAGAATGACTTCGCGAAACCCTTTAAGATCTGTCTGACTTGCGCTAGTAATAGAAACCTTCCACCCTTTTTGTTCAGCATAAGTGGTATACATACCAACCAAATCACCTGCAAAAAGTGATGCTTCTTGGCCCCCAGCACCCGCACGAATTTCAACAAATACTGAGCGTTCATTTAATGGATCAGCTGGATACATTAAAAGCTCAAGCTGACTTTGCTGATAATTTAATTGTTGAGTAAGTTCATCGACTTCGAGCTGATATAGTTCGGCAAGTTCTTGGT
>CAZJQM010000063.1:0-4959 GCA_964548355.1 uncultured Pseudomonadota bacterium | reverse complement strand
CACCAATATCTCTTTGCGCAAAAAAGGTGCTAAAGAATTAGGCAATAAATGTGAGTTAAAAAATATTAACTCATTCAAATTCATTGGCGACGCTATTGAATATGAAATTGAGCGTCAAATTGAGCTCTTAGAATCAGGTCAACGTGTACGCATGGAAACACGTTTGTGGGATACCAAAGATAAAAAAACTATCATGATGCGCTCAAAAGAAGAAGTTGCCGATTATCGTTATTTTACTGATCCCGACTTACCTCTTATAAAAATAGATCATGCATGGATCGAACGCATCAAGGCAGAAATGCCCGAATTACCAGACGCAAAATTTGAGCGTTTTGTAACCGAGCATCAACTGTCACCCTATGAAGCTGACATTTTAATTAATGATCGTGAACTTGCTGACTATTACGAAAAAGCTCATGAGCTCAATAAAAGCAAACAGGTACTTAATTGGATCTTGCGCGATCTAATGAGTTATATTAACGAAGCAAAAATAACACCAAAAGAATGTAAAGTTACTCCGGCACGCTTAGCAGCGTTAACCACCCTGCTCGACACAGGCAAAATAAATAATCATGCAGCAAAAGAAGTTTTCTTAATCGTTGCTGCAACTGGCCAAGAACCTGATGTGGTGGTCAAAGAAAAAGGTCTTGAACAAATCGGTTCGCAAGATGAGTTAGAGAAAATCGTCAAAGAACTTATTTCTAAACATCCTGATGAAGTTGCACAATATCGTTCAGGAAAAGAAAAGGTATTTGGATTCTTTGTTGGCCTTGCTATGAAGCAAACACAAGGCAAAGGGAATCCAAAAATGATTCAAGATTTATTTAAAAAGAATTTACAGTTATAAGGATATGCAATGAACAAACCAATCAGCATATTGCTCATACTATGCATGACATTGTCTGCACCAACATTACATGCTTCCAATACAAATAATGACGCCGTTTCTTATGATGGATCATTTAATAGAGAGAAAAAAAAATATCCCGCCATTTATTACCACTTAAAGAAAGCTTCTTTGATACTTGGGACCGTTGGCACTGTTTGCGCATTGCCAATTTGGTTGTATCAATTTCGTCAAGCAGACATAAACTTTGCGAATAAACCACAAAGTAGGATTTGGTTTGAGAAGTTTAAAATATTAGTGGGCACAACCCATGGATTAGTCAACCTTGCTAAAGCTACTATTATATTTTCTAAGTAATTACGCTTAATTCTATTGAACAAAAATAGAATCCTGTTTAAATAGATAAGAACAAGTAGTTAAAATCCATACCACTAGGATTAGTATGTTTAAAAAAACTTTTCTTATTATTGCGGCATTAGCAACACTTCCACATTGTGATTGGTCAGGCAAATGTTGCAAAGATTGCAAAACTGAAGATATTGAAGTTATAGAAATGCAAGAAGCTGGTGACAACCAAGCTGAAGGCGCAGAAGATCAAGAATAATTGAAAAAAATAAAATATTATCTAATAAGATGAATATCTCTTAAGCATCAGCTGTCGAAGCTTGAGGCAGATATCCATGCGTTGTTACAAACTGAAGCACTTGGACAATTGCTTTGCCTTGAGAGCTAGGATGTATATTTTTTTCATACCATTTTGCAAATTGTAAAGCATTTATATGACCAAGATTATGATTTTCATATGCTATTAAATTGGTTTTTAGGCTTATATTTGCATTATTTTTTAATAAGAGTCGAACCATATTAATATTCTGTACTTTAATAGCAAGTAATAAAGGGGTCCAACCATCATTACTTCGATCATTAACTCTTGCATTATTGAGTAATAATAAATTTACTATTGCAATAATATTATAAGAAACTGCGTTTATAAGCGGAGTAACACCATATCGATCAGGTATATTAACATCAGCATCATTGTCTATCAAAAGTTTGATTGGCCAATAATTTTCACTCCGAGGCAAAATGCTTCCTATAAGAAGTTTTAAGGTTGTAGAATCTTCATAATATGGACTCATGGTCACTGCATTAATACCATTTCTTTCAATATCAGGAAAGTTTATTTTTCTCATATTGGTAAAATTTTTTTTTGCACTGGCTATCCAAGGTTGTAGTTGTTGTTGAACACTGTGTAAAATTTTTTGATTCTGCAAAGTAATTACTTTCTCGCCCTCTCTAGAATGTATAATATTTGAAAACTCATTTGAAATTGCTGAAAATTTACCTACTTCCCTGTTTAATTCTTTTATTGTTTTTGTTTTCGATACTACTTTTTCAAGGTATTGCACTTGCAAATAATATTCTTGAGCAAGAACTGTTCTAATATCATTTGAGCTTAGTCTTTCAAGAGGTGTGTTAAACAGAGGTATAAGAGGATTAAGTTCTATTTTAGCATTCGCTGTTAGACTAACAATAATGGTAGATATAACATATATATATAAGTTCATAATTACCTTCCTATAAAATATTCACTTTTAAATGATATCAAAAGGTTAAAAAAAAAAGCTATACAATAACTACCTATTATTGCGGCGTTAACAACACTTCCACATTGTGATTGGTCAGGCAAAATGTTGCAAAGATTGCAAAACTGAAGATGTTGTAGAGATGCAAGAATCAACCAGCGACAATCAAGCTGAAGGCGCAGAAGATCAAGAGTAATTTGAAAAAACGAAGGGCGACCTAAAAGTCGCCCACTTTTTTTACCTTATCATTGCAGATTCAAGCATTTGAACAATTTCACGCATCTCTTTGGTATCTTTAATATTTTTTCTTCTCCACTCAGCAAATTGTAATACATTCATGTTACTTACAGGGCTACCTGTAAGCTGTTTAAGCTTTAGTTTTGGATCTGCATGTTGTTGTAATAAAAACTTAACCATGACTACATTGTTCCTTGCAGCTGCAAGGAACAATGCTGTAAAACCCTTATTATCTTGCTGATCAATACGTGCACCATTTTTCAGTAATAAATTAGCAATTGCTAAATTATCCGCCATTACGGCACTCATAAGTGGAGTTTTTCCCTCCGGCGATGCCTTATTAACATTAGCATCGTTATCAACCAACAATTTAACAGGCCAATAATTTTGATCTTGAGGATCTATGGTACCTATCAAAAGTAGTAACGTTGTGTGACCTCGAAAATATGATCCCGTTATTACTGCATCAATGCCATCCCTTACAATATTTGGAAACTCTACAGGTCTTATAAAAGATGTTTCTTTAGCGTTATCTATCCATGGATGCAATTCTTGTTGTACGTGAGTTAAAATCTTTTGAATATGCTGTGAAACAACTTGCTTACCTTGGCGTGAATTAATAGCAGCAAAATCAGTTGTCTCTAACCTGTTAACTATCTGTTTTAATTCTTTAATGGTGCTTGCTTTTTTTAATTCTTGTGAGAGATACGTGATGTCTGCGCTTGATGTCTGTGCCGCCATCATACATCGTGGAGAAATTAAAAATATAATGAATGACATCACTTTTAAATGTTTTTTCATACTATTACTCCCCTATAGATTATCCCCATTTATATTTTTATAGTAACAAATAGATCATAAGAATATCTAGATAAGACTTACACAATCTCAAAACAATCACCTTTTTTTTTCACAAACCCCTCTTTGCACAATGCGCTCAGATTTCTATCAATACGTATTGGTTCACGATCAATTGCATCCAGCAAATCTTCATATCTAATTGCACCATGCAATGCCACTGTTTTTAAAATCATCGAACGCACTTGGCGCTCAGAACCTTCAAACTTCGATTGCACGGTATGATGTGCGCTACGCCTGCTCGGATTAGGCAAAGTTTGTTTGAGCATAACGCCATAATCCATTAAAGCGTAATACCATTGGCGTGGATCTTGTTTATCTACAGCCTGTTCAACTAATGGCAACAATTGTTTGTCGGTGATTCCTGTTTGATTCTTAAAAAAGAAATAGATAAAAACCGCACGGATATTCGTTTCTATAAATATGGTGGGTTTGTTAAACGCAAAAGCGCAAATAGAACCGGCTGTGTTGGGCCCAATGCCGGGAAATGTTACTAAAGTTTCAGGTTCTTGGGGCAGCTGGCCGTTATATTCTTGCATCACACGTTGTGCAATTTCATACAATGCTTTTGCTCGGCGATTGTAGCCTACACCCTGCCATTGCATAACCACATCGCGCAACGAAGCTTGCGATAATGCTTTAAATGTAGGAAATGCCTTAATAAAGGTTTCAAACTTTTGCGCAACACGATGCGTCTGTGTTTGCTGGAGCATAATCTCAGACACTACAATGTGATAAGGGTCATGCGTATTGCGCCAGACAAAATCACGTTTATGCGCGTGATAATAATCCCAAATTGTTTTTTGAAATGATGCAATATCAGGTGAGCTCATTTTGAACCTACACTCTGCCGATCTTAAATATCATCAATTTCTTGCTATCCAATACCTTCTTGGCCGCATCTTTAACTTCAGCAAGTGTTATTTTGTCAAAGTCCTGTGCACGGGTATCAAAATAGGTAGCAGGCATATTAAAACGGGCCATGCTTAAGAATGTAGCTGCCATGCTGCGATCCGTTTCAAAGTTATCAACCATCGAATTAATAATAGCATTGCGCGCTGATTCAAACTCATCTTGGGTGATCGAATCGATGATAGTATCGATAGTATTTTTAATCGCCTTTTCAGCTTCTGCAAGACGATCAAGAGATACTATAGTTTTAATAAAGATCATGCCTGGTTGTTCATCTGAATGGTACAAGGTAGAACCACCGATGGTATAAAAGAGGCCTGTTTGTTCACGTAACTGAAATAAGCGAGAGCTCATAGAACCTAACACCCCACCGCTTAAAATCTGGTCAAATATAAGAAGTTTGTCGTAATCCTTATTTTTACGATCTACTGACCGGCCAGCAAAAACAAGTACTATTTGATCACGGTTAATTTTATATTTCACTTCAGAATACGTCACTGGTCCCAGCACCGGATATGT
>CAZJQM010000062.1:0-5051 GCA_964548355.1 uncultured Pseudomonadota bacterium | reverse complement strand
AAATAGAAATCTTCCGTCTCTGGCAAGAATAAATTCACGTGCGGTGTATCGTAAGTTCAGCAACTCAGCAAGCTTTGCAATATCATTAAGCGTCAGTTCAATAAAGACAAGACCTACATTTCTTGCTGTTTTAGTTTGTTTATCAAATCGTTGAATAGCAACACAGTAACTAACCACAACGGTATTGAGCACTACAGAAAAATACGGATCAGACCAGTATTTGCCACTGGACATACCTTGATTAAACCATGCAGCTCCAGTGTAATCATAAAATTTTTCAAGAAGGATGCGTTCGGCACCTTGGGATGTTTTAACATACTCACGTGCAAAGAAACGAATATTTTTACCTAATGCATATTGTTGATAAGCAACACCTATGGCAGTTGCATAGGGCATCTTATCAGCTTGCTGCTGCATATGTATTAATAGTTTTTCTTGATCGATATTTTCATTGCTTAATTCTTGCGCAAGCTTATTGCCAGTTTCCATGATGCTGCCAAGCTGATCACGTAACAATGCAATTGCAGAATGAAGCTCCAATGTTGCGTGTTGTTGAGAATATGAGAAAAAAACAGCGCGCTTTGCTTTAAATTGATATCCAAAATACAGAGCCATTAATGCACATGTTATACCAAGTACCGTTATGATAAGCCAAGAGCGGGCAGCAGATGATTGAGCAAACATTCTTTCTCCTCACATACCAAATGTAGCAAGAATTTTCCCTAAATCATCATTCGCTTTTCTTATCTGTTCAGCAATAGTTGCTATTTTCTTCATATTCATAGTGAGATCATGAGATACGTTTTGAGCATCTTTCATGTATGTATGCAATTTATTAGTAGTTTCTTCAGGCGAAGTCTGGGATAATTCATTCATTACTTTTTCAACATCTGACACTTGCTGATTCAACATGGTAATTTGCTGTGAAACGCTTGCAGCTGCTTGCTCTATTGCCAAGAGTGATGCATCAAATGCAGCATCTTGCCGTTGAGACGAATTGCGAGTTTGCGAAATCATTTCATTAACTTTTCTCACACTTACAGTAAGTGTAGAAAGCGCAGCAGCGCAAGAACCGACGGTATTTTTAATCGCATAGATTATCTCATAACCCTGACCATGCTTTCTATACATCTGATTTACTTGGTTGGTAAGTTCTTCAGATTTGTGCTCCATTCCATTCATGTTTTTTGTAAATGCTTTAAGCGAACGTTCGATCTGTTCATCTGATGTTGTATGTGTATTTAAAGCTGTATTAAGAGTCGAATATTCTTCTTGTACCTTTGTTATCAAATGCTGCAACCGATAAAGGGCATTATTAAGAGCAATTGCTAAATAACCCATTTCATCTTCGCGCATAGTAGTTATGTGCTGGCTCAGATTAATGGTTGGATCTGTAGAAATTGATTGTAAGCGTTTAATAAATACGTGCAGAGGTTTTAACAGATAGTTCAAACATGAATACATGATCAACAATAAGAGAAGAAGTAATAACAACATGATCAGACCACCACGCTTGAGCAATGTGTTAACCGGACCGAATACTTCATCGCGCTGCATTTCAACAACAATACCCCACGTAACGTCTTGTATATTTAATGGTGCATATGCACTCAATACTGTTTTACTAAGATAATTGGTATCAATCTGACTACCTACTTGCCCGCGCAAAAAATCTTTAACAGGCAATGTATTAACCTCTTGGAGTAAGATGGTCGTTTTATTAACGCGCATCTGATCAATTATTTTTTTGCTCACACCTAGTGTTTCAAGAATATGAAGATAGCGCGACGGATCTTCTACAAATAAACGGGCTACACTACGCATTTTATATGCATCCCCCACCAAGTAAGCTTCCCCTGTCTTGCCTAATCCGAGCTTATCCCAGTGACCGTTTTCGGTCATAAAGTTATTGATATCATCAGTACGTAATTGAAAAATAACTACCGCTACTTTTTTATCACCGTCATACACAGGTGCACCAATAAATGCTACAGCTGCACCATATGCGGGATCGTAATTTCTAAAATCAGCAAATCTGACAAAATCTTTATTATTTGTTTCGAGGCATTCCTTATACACCTTGGCTAAATTCGTATCGCGATAGGGCCCTGTTTTTAAGTTGGTTGCAAAATCAACATCTTTATAAACGCTGTAAACAATATCGCCCGTTTGTGGATCTACAATGTACATGTCATGGAAACTAAAACGTTTAATAATATCTTTTAACAGATCTTGAAATTTGCCATGGAGTAAACTGTACACGCTGCCATCATTTGCCATATTGAGAAAGCTTTTTGAGCCGATTGGATTGGGATTAGATACGATATAAAGATATTGTAAAATAATAGACGTAGGATCTGTTGGTATATATTCTTCAGCCTTATGGTCTTCAATAATATGCGCATTTAATTTCTTGATAAAATCTTTTTCATAGAAATTTTTAATTGCTTCTTTATATTTTGCCATTTGCTGATCAGTTACTTTCAACTCATCTTTAATAGAATGATAAGCGGCAACTAATTGGCCAGCAGCAACGCGTGAAATGGGATTTTGGGCTACCGTTATTGTTTCAACGCGTAGGCGCGTAAAATAATATTCGACTTGAGTTTTCTTAACTTCACGTAGGGCAGATAGGCTGGTGAATGTATAGGTTTGCAAGGCATGTTGAAATCTGGTGATCACAAGCCAACCAAGCAATCCTACCATCAACAGATAGCTTACAACAAAAACCATAAGTAACTTTGTACTTATAGATAAATCGCGAATCATAACAACTACACTCCCTCTTATTGCACAACTCATTGGCTTACTTTACCAACAAGCTCTGTTTTGTAACCACGTTAGAAAGAATAGTCAGATTGCGTCAACATTTCTATGTTTTTTGATGAGAGTTGAGCGCTGAAATCAACTCCATCATAGTTGGCGATAACGGATAATGATAGATTTTTGATAACTGCTCAGTTTCTCGCATAACTTTTTCACGCGGGAATACCACAAAAACTTTATTAGAAGTTTTTACTGTAACAAATTCTTCTTTGACTGATTGTTTAAGCGTCGATCTCACATCATCAAGCGTTTTTACTTTGGTATTATTCATTTCTGTAATAATAGAACCAACAGTTATGCACCGAGATCGTGTTGCTTGTGAATCGGGGAATAAATGGGTCACCACAAGTGCAGGTTCTTGTTGATATTTTGTCTTGGTATATTTCATCAATTCAGGAACGCCAGAAATTAATGTTGCGACATGGTTCAATGTAAGAGGTGTTATGATCATTCCTGCGATAATTTCATAATCCATTTTTTCATACACAGGATATACAAGGCGAACGGGCAATAATTCAGGCAAGTTAAGCATCACATTAATCTTTTTTTTCGTTCCATTGCGATACACAGTTAGTACAACTTTGTGTCCCAGTTTTAAACGAGATACGTAATCTGCAAGCGGAATACGATCTTCACTCCATGACATTTTCAATTCACCAAACTGATCTATAACGTGGCCATCAATTTCATAGATCATATCCCCAGAACACACGCCTGCTTTATCTAGAAGACCATCTTTATACACTTCAACTGCATAGCATCCGCTCGGCTTTGGATTGCCTAGGAATTGGGCTAAATTGTCACTACCAGGAATATAGAGCAACCCTAAAAATGGTTTGCGTAAGAGTTTTATGTTGTGCATATCTTCAAGCGTTATCTTAAGCTCATTGATAGGGATTAAATACCCCGCATTTTGTGCGCCTTGAATGTAACCGGTATTGATACCAATAACCTCGCCTTTATGATTGACTGATGGGCCACCAGAACTTCCCGGATTTATTGGTGCACTTATCTGAATATAATGTTGTGTACTAATATGCTCTCTGCCGCTGACAACACCAGTAGTACTTTTAAGGGAATGCTGCGCCAATGGATATCCCAAGGCTAATACTTCATCTGCGCGATAGACTTTGTCTGAGTCTCCCAAACGCAAAAAGGGAATTTTGCCTAACGTATCATGAATAACTTTGTAACTTGCTGGCGTAATGCGTAATAACGCAAGATCGCGATCAGGGCATAATCCCACTACTTCCACATCTATAATTTGTTTGCCAAGGGAAGGCATTTGTACCCAGACCGATTGCGCATTAATAATAACATGGGCATTGGTGACTATTTCGCCTGTATCATTGATTAAAAAACCACTGCCAAATGATTGCCCTTGTGAGCCAATTTTATAGGGTTGCATCAGATCTACTTCTGCTATCTGAGAAAATACTTGAACAACAGTATCTTTGGATTGTAATTGTACATTGGCCCAAGGTTCATGGCATACCAGTTCTTGGAGCTCGTGTGATGCACCAGCCGATGGCTGAGAAACACCTATATTACGTTCTACATGTGCAATGCGTTTAATAATAGTATGTTGATTAAAGAATATCAGAAAAATACCAATGCAAGCTGCCCCACCAACTACCACCTTAACTACATCTATTATCGAGTATTGACGCATTACCATCCTTGAATTATGAAATTTCTGAAAAACGAGGTATAGTGTACCCCAAACTCTTTAAAAAACTAGAATTGGAAAGCCTTATCATGGACTCACACAATAGTCAGGCCACACTTGAAAAGATTGTTGCGTTATGCAAACGCCGAGGTTTTGTATTCCCTACCGCTGAAATTTATGGCGGCTTAAACGGTGTATATGATTTTGGACCGCTCGGAGCACTTCTTAAAAATAATATTCGTTCTGCATGGTCACAAGCGATAAGCACGGCAGTTGGCGATGTGGTATTTTTTGAAGGTTCTATATTAGCACCAAGCGCTGTATGGGAAGCTTCAGGCCACGTTAAAAACTTTCATGATCCTTTAGTTGATTGTCTTAATTGCAAACACCGCTTTAGAGCTGATGATATTGATTTAAATGGCCCATGCCCTAACTGTGGAAAAAAGGAATGGACCGAAGTGCGCCAGTTCAACATGATGTTTGAAACCAAAGTTGGCGCTATGAGCAGCATGTCATCTATCGCTTATCTTCGCCCAGAAACAGCTCAATCTATTTT
>CAZJQM010000061.1:0-5063 GCA_964548355.1 uncultured Pseudomonadota bacterium | reverse complement strand
TCATACGATTTGCGATAAGTAAATACCGCCATAGTACTTTCTTGCGAGGGAATCTGCACTAATTCAAAAGAATCATGCAATGCACCAAAAACTAATGGCAATGCATAAGCCGAAGGCATGCAAAAATCTTGCACTACGATTACCGATACATCAGGAATAAGATAGCGAGCAATAACTTTTAAAACATGAATAATATCAGACCAGCGCTTAGGTGCATCAAGATGAAGCAATTCGATGGGACCACTATTCCATTGCCATTTATCTATGTCAGTTTTAATTAATTGAATATGAGAGTAAATATGCACAAGATGATCGTAAACGATGCGTTGCGTATCAACTCCTGGCTTTAAAATTAACTTCTCAAATCCTTGTTCAGTTAATTTTCTAATATCTTGAAACGTAAATTCAAAACGATCAACGCAATAAACTGTTCTGTTATGTCCAGCATCCTGTAATCCAGCAGCTAGATATCCTGCTGAAGATCCAAACCATGTCCCAATTTCAACAATATCACCTTTACCTTCATACATTTGTGAGGCAAGCCAGTATAAGTATTGTTGTTCATCAAACGTTGTAAGCATTGGAACAAGTTGAAGCTGAGGGATCTGTATATGTTGGTATGCATATTGATTTGAACGAGCAAGTTGTTTCATGTGTTTTTTATGATGCCCCTACAATTATCTGATTTCTTTTGTTAATAATTTCTTGTATTTGTTCAGGTGTTAATGACTTTTGCAAGGAACTATCTTGGATAGCACCATATGTTCTTATTTGCGCATCAGTAAGTCGCTCTAAATAGAAGTCCAAAAGTTGTTGGTTATAAAAATAGCTTAATACTAACGTATTAAGCGTCTTTATATTTGGTGGCAAATTGAGTAAATAAGTATTCATAAGTAAGAAGTTATCAAGTGAGGGAGGATTGTTTTTAATTAAAACTCTTAGTGTTTGATTTAAATCTTGTACTATTATTCCTTTATACTCTGCTGTATTCATACCGTTAAGGGTTGCAACCAACACCATTAGACAGGCATACATCCTGCAGATGCGCAACATATCACGACTCCTTCTTTTTTAATTGCTCCTCAAGTTCAGCTGCTGATTCTAATCTATTGATTCTCCTGCGAAGGACACGGGGATTACCCAATAACAATAGTTCTTCAGCAGTTAAAAACTTATCCAATGAGCCACGTCTTCGGACTAATTGCTTAAGTTGTTGTCCTGTATAATTTGCTTGGAAAAATTGTACAAATGCTAGATCGAAGATAAATGCATAAATGAGACCATTACGCTGATATAAATCATGCTCAAAAAAAGCATCTTCTATTGTCAGTGGACGCGTTAATCTTGCCGCTTGTATTTTAAATTGATAATTTTCAAATGCTGCTCTTAATCCATTTGCCTCTATCACTGAAGTAAGACTTAATAATGATGCAATGACTATATACAATCGTTTTTTTATCATACATCGTCCTTTATCAAATAACCTTGGGTATCTTAAATCTCTTTTTTAAGATAATGCAAGAAAAATTAACAAACAAATAAGAACTTACTTATTTGGACGCTATTTTTTTAAATCGGGGAATCATTACGCATTTGATTTCGACTTCTTCTAAAAACATTTCAAGTGGACGGATCCAATGAGTTCCTAGTTCTGTATCTTCATATAAGCCTTCGTAGGCAACCCACAAAGTCAAATCTTCTGAGTTTCTGTAGATGGAAGCCACGCGGTATAGTTTGCCAGAATAATGTTGATATATTCCACCAATAGTTAATTGTTCTTTCAATTGTTTTTCATGTTGCAGATTGACAGGCTTTTCTTCTGTTTTAGCACTAGATAAGGAGCTTTTCATAGTTATTTCAATCAATCTCATTTTAAAGTTGTATCGAGCTATCAAGAGACAAGCAAATCTATATTAACCCATTTCTCGATGTCTTCTAAATCAACAGGCTCAAGTTGTGGATTAGTAAATAAAGTAGAATATATGCACCTATCTTGAGCATCATAAATCTTTAAACGCGATCCCTTCAACTCATCAACAATCTCCCTCTTTTTTGCAATGGGTCTTTGTTGTGGATCAATAAACAGATTCAAACTTTCACACCTCTCATTGTAAACGTTTAAAAGACGGGGATAAAAAAGCCAATTAAGAGCCTTGCCTGAACCATCAAAGAAAACTACGACAACTTTCTGTTCACGGATATCTGTTCGTTGAGCGTCCTGTGTTAACTTATCCATAATTGCAGGATTCTTCTTCAAGAGCTCATATTCGTAGGCATCAGATATCATAAGATAAAACTCTAAATATTGCCCACGAGAGACTTCATAATAAGTATTATGAAAGATTTTAAAATATGCTGCGCCTGATATTACCTTGGGATTCGTAAAATCAAGTTGATTTTCATTTATAAGTTGAAAAGAACTATTAACTTCTTGATTAAACTTAGTTTCTAGCGGTTCACATCTTGGTACTTTTTTATTATTTCTTCTATATAAAACACGCAAAATACCGATTAATGCTACTGATATTACAAAAATTATTTTTTGCGAGGTTGATATAGTTAGCTTCTTTTTTTGTTCTTTTGTTTCGTGCTTTTCACCATTTACCTCATTCTGAGGATTCGCATTAGTCAGACAAGCCATAAGCATTAAGGGAATCAATCGTATCTTACAATGCTTCATTTTTTTCTCGTTTAACTTCATAAAATGCTTCTTGCGCTTTTTTAATTACTTCTTTGCGTTGCTTTTCCCAATCTTTTTCAACAATCAATTGTAACCCTTCATTAAAAACTGCCAAACCGTGATAACCAACCCATTCTGGAGATGGCAATGTTTTCAGTTTAGTTACCCAATCAAAACTTTCTTCTACTGAAGCAAGCAGGTCTTTTTGTTCTAATACAACCTGATCTTTGAGTAAAAACATATACGTAGTTATCAATGCATCAAATGCTGCTTGAACTGATGTATCATGATGACATGCAATATCTTGAATAAGTCGAATCATAGCACGTGTAAACCATACAGCGATTTTTGTATGCATAACCGTCTTATCTTGATTTTCTTGTTCAGCAATTTCTTTGCACAATTCAAACATGCAGATTACATGCCCTTGATTTGCATACTTTTCAAGCAATTCGATTCTTTTTTTAGCATCAGGAGTTTTCTTTAAAAAAATGATGGCTTCAACCAAATTGCCTTCTTGTACCGCTTGATCAAGAGAAGTTGCTTTAACATTATTTGTCCAAATTCCAGTAGAAGTTTCATGTCCATAAAAACGATCAACAAAAGAAACTACATCTTTTGCATGTGATTCCTCGAGAATAATGCCATTTTTTAATGTTATTTCTTCGTAAACAATATCATTAACAAACGTACGCGTTGTAGGGCTTTTTTTAATAAGCTCTAACTCAGGCTGTTGACCAGAATATACACGTCCCACGCTATTGTAGTTCTTGGCAAGTATCTGTTTATTTGATTTTGCTTGAATTGAAAATGATGCAAACGCTGAAATGATCAAAGCAATAAAAATTTTTCTTTTAAACATGACAATCCTATAGTATTAATTTCTAACTTTATGCAAAGCCATAGTATATATTTTTAAAAGAAAAACAAAGAGTATAGATCACAAACCGCCTAAATTATTATACAGTCTGATGATTCATGTTTCGGTGTGGCAGTAACTTTTTCGATTGCGCTAATAATGCTTCTATATTGTATAATATTGACAGCACGCGCCGGTCCCCTGCAAACATAAAAAGACTCACGAGGTATTTTTGTTAATTCTACATTACGCAATAATGCTTTCCATGACTCGTCGACTATAAGATATTCTTTTCCATTTTCTTCTTTAATTTCGGCGCAGATTACAGCAAGCTTATTTAAGTATGTTTGATTTCCGCGTCTTTTACGTTCGATAAAATATGCTATCCGCGCTGAGTGTGGCCGAGAGCTATCCTCGCGCGAGCTTTCACTGCGCGACGTTTCACTATTAGACGAAGTATCGTCATTTGCATTAATACAAATCATAGTAGATAAAGCAAAACAGAAAGTGTGTAGTTTCATGAATGTTCCCTGAAAATGAAGAAATACGATTATTTTCCACACCCTGCAGGGAATTATACTGTTTTAATATTTTTTGAATAGTAGCACACAAGAATTATTTATTTCTTTTGGATCTCTTCATTTTTTTATAATGCTCATGTTGCATCATTTGTTTACTATGTGTCGATGCATTAGATACATTAAAACTCTGCAATTGTACTTTATCATGAAAAGCTTCTGCGACTTCTTGAGACATGATATCTAAAGCAGTACATTGTCTTACTTCATCCCAATTACTAGCCAATAGTTCTATAAATGCTTTTTTATCAAGAATTTGTGCAAGGTAATATAGAAACGCTGGATCAGAACATGCAGATTCAACAATCATAGATGCGTTTAATCTTACAGCCGCAAAATCTGGATTGTTAGAACCTATGCCATATGTATAATTACCTGTTTTCACTCGAGAATAAACGTCTTGATCTAACATACTTTTCTTAAAACCATCTTCAACAGCTTGCTGCATAATCCCTATTGCTTGCGGACATGGCGGCACTTTGCACATTTCATTTGAATCTGGAACAGGAACTTTTGATGATCCGCCTCCTAATGCATATAAGGCTAACATTCCTGTTATAAAAAAGTTTTTCATAGATAATTCCTGTAAAAATTTTATATTAAAATTAGACAAAGAAAATCCCGAGACTTTCATCTCGGGATTTTATATTTACCCTGGCAGAACCTACTCTTCCAGGCCGTTACCAGCCAAGTACAATCGGCGTTGCAAGCTTAACTTCCGTATTCGGAATGGGAACGGGTGTGACCCTGCAACTATACCCACCAGGAATTTTTTATGACAGTTAAGTCATGATTTTTCAAATTTTCCCTGTGCTGAAATATTCGTAACTTTTAATTTCCTTAAATTCCTTGAGTATCGCGTCATTAAAAATTTATAGCGTGACTAAAACATTCGATCTATTAGTACTGGTTAGCTGAACACCTTACGGTGCTTACACACCCAGCC
>CAZJQM010000060.1:0-5088 GCA_964548355.1 uncultured Pseudomonadota bacterium | reverse complement strand
ATAACCAGAGGAATAACGCCAAAAATAAAGGTCAATGAGGTCATAATGATCGCTCTAAAACGGAGCCTTGCAGCAGCCAGGGCCGCCTCGAAGACAGACATTCCCTCTTTGTGTTTTAAAATGGCAAATTCGACGATGAGAATACCATGCTTGGCAATCAAGCCAATCAGTGTCGTTAGACCTATTTTACTGTAAATATTGAGCGTTCCCTGAGTTAATCGTAAAAAGGTGAGTGCTGCGGCAATGGTGATGGGTACGACAATAAGAATGATCAAAGGATTATCACTTGCTGTTGCATGTGGCATAAATAGAGGGCTGCTCCATTGTGGAGCATGGGCAAGCGCAGTATTAAAAATGGTTGCTAATATTTGTTGATATTCTTCAATGCGTGCTTTTTTTTCGCGCAAGCGTACATGCGTAGACATTGAAATAAGTTGCATGGCATGAGTAATTTTTTCGATAGTTTCTATCGCTTTGATGCGGCTGCGCATCTGAAGAAGCTGTGACATGCAATCCTTGGATTTGATAAGTTGAATATTAAATTAAGCGTAAATCTAAATGTATAGTTATGCAATATGTGTCTGATATACTCATACCATGATTATAATAATTGATGGCTATAATGTCATTCGCCAAATTCATCACGGGCAATCTGCCCACGCAAAGCAAGGCTTTGTAAAACGGCTTGTAGAATATAGCCGTGTAAAAAAACACCAAATATACCTTGTATTTGATGGTGGAGATCATCCGTACGAATATCATGAGCGTTACAACAATGTGCAAGTAACCCATTCGGGGTATAAACAAACTGCCGATGATGTTATTAAAAAATTGTTAGCACAGATCAACGGGCAAGAAGCGCTTCTTGTTTCTTCTGACAGAGAATTGGTTGATGCTGCACGGAGATATTCTATAGATTCATGTGATGCACGTACGTTTTATCAACTTTTGCAGGAGAAGGGTGATAAGGTTGCACAATCTATTCCATCTCATAAAGCAAAAGACATTGTTAAGTTATCGACTGATCAGAATGATGAACTTGCTCAACTCATGGAGGAGTCAACACGCAGCGTACCTCAAAAGCCAGATGATGCTGCGCGGTTGAGAAAACGCGAAGGACATGTATTATCTAAGCAGGAAAAACGATTGCTACGCAAAGTTAAAAAGCTATGAAACCAACTCAACCAATTATTTTTACGCTTAATCAAATCGATGACGTTGCCCAAATGTTATGGGATATGCGTGATAAGTATTCCGTCTATACATTTACCGGTTCATTAGGCGCAGGCAAAACTACCTTGATCAAAGCATTATTGCGCATTGCAGGAGTTAAAGATTTAATTACGAGCCCAACATTTACGATTGTTAATGTGTATAGCAATGAAAAGCATCAGCGCTTTTTTCATTTTGATTTGTACCGAATTAAATCATTAAATGAATTCCAGCATGGAGCATTTGATGAATATCTGTATGTACCCGATAGCTGGAGTTTTATCGAATGGCCTCAGGTGATTGATTTTTTGTTGACTGATCGAATTTGTGCAGTGCATATTGATTACCAGTCTGATGATAAACGTATTCTTACCTACACATTAAAACTATGAGCGATCAAAGTCCTTTATTACAAAAACCTGATTATCTTGTCTGCACCTGTATGGGTGTGATGTATTCTGAAATTGTTAATGCGGTGAGATCTGGAGCTACAACGTACGAACAACTACAAGAGACATTGTTGGTTGGCACTGGATGTTCAAGTTGTGTCGAAGAAGTTCATCAGATTTTAAAAGAAACAATATCGCGATAGTTAAACTTGTTGTTTAATTTTGGTAGCTAGTTCCTGTGCACTTATGGTTGTAACTTTAGGATCTTCTTGAGGCTGTGGGTTTTGTGCTTGTAAGTGTGGATCTTTACATGCGCCTTCAGTTGGCAAACCAAGTTGAACCCATTCACGAATCCCGCCTTCATAAGCTGTGACGTTAGTAAATCCTAATTCTTTTAACTTGTACCATGCCATTTTGCTCATGGGGCACATATAATTTGCACAATAAACAACAATTTCAGTGGTTCTATCAATCTTTTTTGCAAAATCATCAAGGCGGCTCATAGGTACGTTGATCGATCCACGTATATGACATCCATCAAAATGTTGCTTGTCTAAAACATTAATGACTAAAAAATCTTTCTTCATAGCATTCCCCTTAATTGATCTCCTACTAAATATGACAAACTCTAAGAGTTGATGTATATACTTTTGAGATTTGCATTACATAAGGAGCGATTTATGAACATCAAGATTAAAATAATTTGTGCACTGTTATTAAGCGGATATCTTCAAGCAGAGAGCATTAAAAAAGAACTATGTCCGGGCCTTGAATACGAACAGCGAGTAATTACAGGTGCGCAGCCATTAGTAATTCATCTTCTATACGCCGATCCGGTCAAAGTTAAAATTAAAGCTCAACATGCAACAGGAAAATCATTGAGTCGAGAATCTGTTTCATCAATTGTCGAAAGAACAGGTGCAAAGGCTGGAATTAATGGGGGATTTTTTAGAAGAGGTGGAAGATTTAATGGTAATGCATTGCGTCTGTTAATGATACATAAGGATGATTTTGAAGATCCATTTTATTCAGATCCTCAATTTTGGTCTGGAGCTTTGATGTGGGGAGATTATAAATTTACGGATAAAGATAACAAAACGTATATAGATCGAATTAAGTTAGATTGGAAATTAACAATTGGAGGTAAGATTTATCCGGTAGATCGCGTTAATCAACCGCGCGGTCCTCATGAAGCAGTTATTTATACAAAAAAGTATAACGAAACAACTCTTACTGATAAAAAAGGAATAGAAATAACAACGACAGAAGTAACGCCAGCATATAGGAAGCCTGAGGGAGCAAATGGTCATACAGGTGTGATAAATCCGTACAGAGGGGTATATAAAAAGGAGAATAGTAATAGCAAGATTCCTTCCATATTGTTCGGAGGTTTTGGTTTAGTTTACTCAGTCGGACCTTCTAGTTCAGTGGTATTGGATGATATAAAAAAAGATATGCCTGTAGATTTGACCTGTTCTATTAAGAGCTATCGGAACTTGAAGCAATTAAAGTTTAAAAAATACATTATCAGTGCCATGCCTATTATTCTTTACAATGGTATAGTTCAAACCAAAGAAGAAATGCTCGATGAGCTTACATCTGGCAAACCACTAACAAAAACTTCTGATGAAATCATTTTTAATCCGGAAACTGAAGGTTCATGGCTTATTGAAGGTCAACATCCACGAACAGCTGTTGGTATCAAACCTGATGGCACCTGGGTTATGGTTGTGGTTGAAGGTCGACAACCTACAAGAAGCATCGGTATGAGTTTGTTTGAACTTGCTGAGTTCTTGAAATCATTGGGTTGCACTGATGCGATTAACTTAGGTGGTGGTGGAGATTCTGCAATGGTGATAGGTGATATGCTGGTGAATGTTCCATCTGGTGCTTCAACGGCAGGTGCTGGTTATCAGGAACAACAAGAGCGACCTGTATCAGATGCCATCTGTATTTATCAAAAGTAATTTTTGTAGGAGAGTAGAATGAAGAAGCTAAGTATTATTCTGTTATTATTCAATCCTGCCGCGTATGCAGTAACAACCACGCAAGTAGTAGTTCCTGGACTCGTGTACCAAAAAATTACTCAAGCTGTGCCGCCGCTGGTAATTCATATGCTCACAGCAAATCCAAGTATTATTTTTTTCAAACCTGTGCATGCGACTAATAATGGTAATAACGTAGAGTCTGTTCTTTCTATGTCGCAGCGCCAAAATGCTATTGCAGCAATTAATGGTGCTTTTTATAGAGCTGGTGGCAGATTTAATGGTAACTCAATACGATTGTCACGTAATGGAATAAATACGTTCTATACAGATACCTTTTATGTTCCAGGTACCTTGATATGGGATCCTAACCCAAATCTCCCACTTATTATTGATAGGGTAATATCCACATGGCAATTAACTATTAATGGCATTAACTACCCTATTAGCACGGTCAATCAGCCAAGAGGAACTAATCAACAAGTTGTCTATACCACTGCATTTTGTTCAACCACACTTACCGATACCGGTGGCAAAGAGATTGTTGTAACTAATGGTGTTGTTACATCAAATATACCTACAACAACGAGTAACAGTACTATACCTGGAGGAGCCAATAGCTTTGTGTATTCATTGGGGCCAGCGTCAACCGTTAATGTTACTAATGTCTTTGCAGGACAACTTGCTACTCTAACCAAGACTTTTGTACGGCAAAGCAATCCAAATAGCCAACCACTGGCAGATACGTTTTTTATGGCAGGTGTTCCTTTGATTGTTCAGAATGGGCAAGTGGTGACCACGGCAGCTATGAATGCTGAAATGACTTCGGGGGCTCCCATTATCTTAACGGCTGACGAACGAGTGCCTGATTTTAATAACGCTACATTTAGAGATCAATTTATAAATCAACCAGCTCCTCGTACGGCGGTAGGATTAACAGCAAATGGTACGTGGGTATTTGTAGTTGTAGAAGGTTCTCAACCACTAGTCAGCGTTGGCATGACATTGCCGCAATTAGCTATTTTTATGCAATCGGTAGGATGTATCAATGCAGTTAATTTATCTGGTGGCGGTGATTCGACGTTAGTTATCAATGGTAAGCTTATCAATGTTCCTACTGGCACCCTTATCCCTGGTCCTAATGAGGAGCAACCGTTCCCAATCAGACCTGTTGCCGATTGTATCTGTATATTTAATAGTAATAATAATATTAATGCTGCTACCACGTAGAGATAGTTAATGACTATTGAAAACGTTAAAAAAAGCTTTAATATAGTTGAACCTACGTGAAAATATTGAAATCGGCGAGATTCCCGAGCGGTCAAAGGGGACGGACTGTAAATCCGTTGGCTTATGTCTTCGTAGGTTCGAATCCTACTCTCGCCACCAGTCTACGCTTTCTATGAGCTAAGTCTGGTAAGCCAGTCAAAAAATAATTGATATATGTATGCGGGAATAGCTCAATTGGTAGAGCGGCAGCCTTCCAAGCTGTAGGTTGCGGG
>CAZJQM010000059.1:0-5152 GCA_964548355.1 uncultured Pseudomonadota bacterium | reverse complement strand
GTCACGATATTGTGCAAGGATTTTAAATATGCTTTGGCTTCATAAGTCGATGAAATGTCTGGATGACTTACAATTTCAAGCAATGGCGTACCGGCACGGTTAAGGTCTACAAAGCTTTCTGAACTTGCGCCTGCGTGGATGTTTTTGCCCGCATCTTCTTCCATGTGAATACGAATAAGGCGTATTTTTTTAACGCTACCATCTTCTAGTTTGATAGGTATGTAACCATTAAGGCAGATAGGCTGATCTTGCTGAGTAATTTGATAATCTTTGGGCAGATCAGGATAAAAATAATGTTTGCGGTCAAACTGATTAACAATATTAATAGTGCAGTTAGTTGCCAACCCCGCACGAATGCCAAAATTAACCACCTCTTTATTGAGAACAGGTAAAACACCTGGCTGGCCAGTGCAAATCATACAAATATTGGTGTTAGGTTCTTTAACAACCTGGTTAGCGCACGTACAGAATATTTTGGTCTTGGTTTGCAGCTGAACGTGAACCTCAATACCTATATTGAGTTCATAATCAGGATAATGATCTAAAACAGAAGGTGTACGTGACATAGAATTCCTTTAACTGTGTGCATTCGGCGTTTGAAAATCTAATTCGTACTGATTGATATCAAACGTATCTGAACTGCGAATAACAATCTTACGATTAAATAATTTTTCCATTTCTAAAATAGCAGCGTACTCATGTGCAGTGATGTATTCAAAAATATCAGGGCTTACCGTTAACAGTACATCGCCTTGTTTTTTGCCAAAGCGTAGTACAGAGTCAATTTTTTGCAAAATTGAATAACATTCTGATTGCAGAGATTTTACAAACCCAGATCCTTGGCAGCATGAGCAATCTTCATTGAGCTGTGTAAGCAATGTTTTGCCAGAGCGTTTACGCGTCATTTGCACAAGGCCAAATTCTGAAACTTTAAGAACTACTGATTGGAACTTATCGCGCTCTTTAAGAATCTTTTCAAAATGTTTAAAGAGCCGCTGACGATTTGTAGACGTTGCCATATCGATAAAGTCAATAACAATCAAACCACCAATATTGCGTAAGCGTAATTGGCGTGCAATTTCTTCTGCAGCTTCCAAGTTGGTTTTCAAAATAGTGTCTTCTAAATTTGATTTTCCGGTAAAGCGGCCAGTATTCACGTCAACAACGGTCATTGCTTCAGTAGGTTCAATGACAATAGAACCGCCTGAGCGTAAATGTACTTTTTTCTGCAACGCACTTTCTATTTGGCGTTCGATATTATATTTTTCAAAAAGCTCAGGTGGGCCGTCATAGGTTTTAACTTTAAATGTATGTTCAGGGGCAATGTTTTTTACAAATCGGTAGATGCGTCCCTGCATGTTTTTGGTATCTGCAATAATCGAATCGACATCATCGTCCAAATTGTCACGCACAATGGCTAGTGCAAGGTCTAAATCTTCGTAAATTTTTTCTTTAATTGCGGCTTTTTTAAACTTTTTCAAAATTGAGCGCCATGTGTGAACGAGAAATGCGATATCTTGAGCAATATCTTTTTCCTGTGCATTTTCGCACGAAGTTCTTATAATCGCGCCCATGCCTGGTGGCAATTTGCTATTAAGAATATCGCGTAATCTACTACGTTCTTCGCGGGTTTCTATCTTTTTTGAAATACCAATTCGCGGGATGTTAGGCATTAAAACAATAAATCTGCCTGGCAGGGTAAAACAGGTGGTCAACTTGGCGCCTTTTTCATGGATAGGCTCTTTGCTTACCTGGACCAAAATAGGCTCGCCTTCTTTAAGAATCTTGCTGATGTCCATGGTTTGTCGACGGGGTTCACGATGTTCTTGTGAAGGGGCTATGTCGCTGTCTTGAAATATGCCCATTTTTTCAATAGCCAACTCACGGTCGATTTCTGAAATATGCAAGAAACCAGCTTTTTCTTGGCCGATATCAACAAATGCCGTTTGGATGCCTGGCAATACTGACGATATGTAGCCCTTAAAATAGGCACGTTCGAGGCTTTCTTGGGTATTTGGGGCAAAATAGATATTTTGAAGCTCATTATCGTTACGAGTAATGGCTACCCTGGTTTGCCAGGGACTTTCATTTATTAAAATTTTTTTCATAATGCGATTTTTAACCAGGTTACAATGGTGTTAATTTTTAAATTTTTCAAAGTTCAAACTAATTTTCTTAATTAAATTGATAAATTTTCAAGCCCATTTTTTATGGGGCGCTTCTTAAATATACCCGATATTCCATACATTGAGTAGGATGTTGTTTAAATTTACTAGATATCTCAAAAAAAATGTGGTAAATTTCAGCCCGCACGTTACACATTTACATCCACTTTTCGATAGGGCTTCGTATGAAAAAATCATTCTCACTTTTAGTATTGCTTTCAATTTTTGCAGCTGGTTGTGGCAAGGAAGACAAGAAAGCTGAAACAAAGAACAAAAAATCAATGGACATGCCTATGGCACAAACTGAGTCAGTTGATGTAAAGAACTTCTTTGATGCAGAAGCTGATGCCTTTGCTTTCAAAGATGATTTTAAAACTACTGATGTTCAATTAGCTCAAAATGACCAAACCATTTCTTGGGTTGCAGAAGGCGACGATGCAGCTAAAAACTTCAAGACAATATATTTCAACTTCGATGAAGCTGGAATTCGTATAGACCAAGAATCAAGTGTAAAAGAAGATATCAAAAAAGCACGCGAACTTGCATCTAAAGGCGAAAAGATTGTTGTAGAAGGACACGCATGTCATTCTGCAGGATCTAGAACCTATAACGTATTGATATCTGAACGTCGTGCACAAGAAGTTGCAGAACGTTTAGTAAACAACGGTATTGATAACGATCAAATTAAAGTTGTTGCTCGCGGAACTGAAATGCCACGTGTACAAGGTGGTAATCGTGACGAGCAAGCTCCAAATCGTCGTGTAGAACTTTTCGGTGTTGCAGCGTAATAGTTGTAATAACTAAGAATTCATTAAAGGCGTCAGAGAAATCTGGCGCCTTTTTTATTTACCAACGCAAAAATCTCTAAATACTGCGTCCATTCCTTTTTCAGATATGGTCTTGCCAGTAAGTTCAGAAAGACACGCCAATGTTTCATTGAGTTCATATGAGACAAGCTCATAATTAATTGAAGTACCAAGCATAGAAAGAATATGTTCCAACTTTTGTTCTAAGCTGATCAACAATGTATGCTGGCGCTGATTAAGTAAATAGGGTGATTCGATTTGATTGAATAATTGCTGAATTTTATATGCAATTAATTGCTCGAGTTGTTCAAAGCCTTGTTGTGTTACTGTCGAAACATCAACAGCTGGTGTAAAAGAATGAGCATGATCAGCTAAAGCCTTGTCTGACTTGTTATGAACAACAATAATCTTGTACTCATAATCTTTGATAAGAGTTTTATATTCATGATCTTCTTGGCTAGTCATTGCGCGTGAAGAATCAATAACCAATAAAATAATATCAGCCTTTGCAGCTTCTGCGTGTGCGCGCAAAATGCCCTCTTGTTCAATAATATCATCTGTTTGGCGTAAACCTGCAGTATCAATAAACGTTATATAGGTCCCATGGCGATAAACACCGGCTTCTAATGAATCGCGTGTTGTGCCAGGAATAGGGGTTACAATGGCACGGTTGTAATGAATAAGCTGATTAAAAAGTGATGATTTGCCTGCATTAACTGAACCAACAATAGCAATTCGTATGCCTTGGCGAATATGAGTTTGATTATTAAAAGTTTTTTTGATCGCGTCTATCTTTGAAATTATAGATTGTATTCTGTCTTTTATTTGTGAACCAAAAGACATTTCTTCATCAATGAATTCAAAGCTGGCGTCAGATAAAGCCAGTGTGCTCAGCAAATCAAGTTCAAGTGCGTTAATCCAATGGGAAAAAGTGCCATCCAATTGCGATAATGATTTTTTTAACGCCATTTGCGTGTTGGCATGGATAAGTTCTTTAATTGCTTCCGCCTGGAGTAAGTCCATTTTGTTATTAAGAACTGCTCGGCGGGTAAATTCACCGTGCTGTGCAAGACGTGCGCCATGTTTGATTGCTTGTTCAATAATAGCTTCGATGATAAAAGGGTTGTTGTGACAGGTAATTTCTACCGTATCTTCCCCAGTAAAAGTCCGTGGAGCTTTCATAAGCAGAAACATAACGTTATCTATTACCACAGCATCATCAATAACGGATCCATAATGAATAGTATGCGTAGGAAGGTCGGTAAGTTTTTTGCCAGAAGCTAACGTGCTAATGCGTGTTGCTATTTCTATGGCATTAGAGCCGCAAAGACGTAACAGAGCAATAGCTCCTTGTCCTTGGGGAGTGCATTGAGCGATGATAGTTTGATCAATTGTTGCAGAATTCATGATGCTAATATTAGTTATTATTCCTTATCATCGTCATGATGCCCATCGTGTCCATGTCCATGCGGATGCTTATGACCATCGTGATCATGGTGGGGTTTTTCATGGGGACCTTGATGCTTTGGATGATGAGGTCTTTCATGTCTATCATGCGGATGTTCATGACGTGGTTCATTTGCATGAGGACCATGAGGTTTGTGACCTTCATGATGTCGTGGGCTTTCAGAGCGTTCAAAAGGTCTTTCTTGTTGCCCAGTCCATTGGCGTCTGTTATGACGTTGGCGTCTATGTTGAGGAACATGCTTTTTAGGGCGATTATCATGACGCTGTTGGCGTTCGTCTATAAAAATGCCAACCTTTGCATTTTTGGTGGTAAAACCAAGGAAATTTTTTTGAGGCTCTTCAAATATTTTTATAGTGAAGTCTTTTGGTTTGCCTGCTTTTATCCATCCTTGTTCAATGGCTTTTGCAATCGTAGATGCTTCGTGAATAACTGATCTCATTTGAGTAAGAACCTTTCTATGTGCCTGTACAATCATGCTTGAGTTTATAGTAACAGTTGATAATGGACATTGTATGCTATTTAAGCCTGATTATAGGGGTGGTTTATGTACTGCTTTTTGTGAATCTAACAAGATTTCCTATAACTATCAACGAACTGAATATTTTGAGAGATCCGTTTTAGGGCCCCGCCAAAGTGAAACGGCGGTGCGGCTAAAAATATGGAGCGGGAAACGGGACTCGAACCCGCGACCTTTGCCTTGGCAAGGCAACGCT
>CAZJQM010000058.1:0-5196 GCA_964548355.1 uncultured Pseudomonadota bacterium | reverse complement strand
AAATAATCAGCAAGCTCTAATGCTTTTTCGCTGCTAAATGGAATGTTTAATTCAAATAATGCATCTTGGAAACCCATAACGCCTAAACCAACTGGACGATGCTTCATATTTGAGTTGCGTGCTTCGGGAGTTGGGTAAAAGTTAAGATCAATCACATTATCAAGCATACGCACAGCACATTTGATAGTAGTTGCAAGTAACTGCTCGTCAATAACTCCATTGACCATATGACGCTGGAAGTTAATTGAACCCAAATTACACACAGCTGTTTCTTGTGCTGATGTATTAAGAATAATTTCCGTACATAAATTAGATGAATGCACTACACCTGCATGATCTTGAGGCGAACGAATATTAGATGGGTCTTTAAACGTTATCCAAGGATGCCCAGTTTCAAATAAACGGCTTAACATCTTGCGCCAGAGTTGTTTTGCAGAAACAAACTTATATTGTTTTAATTTTCCATCACGTGCTTTTTGTTCATACTCTTCATACTTTTGTTCAAATGCACGGCCATAAATATGGTGCAGTTCAGGTACATCATGCGGAGAGAACAGCGTCCATTCTTGATCATTCAATACACGCTTCATAAATAGATCAGGGATCCAGTTTGCAGTGTTCATGTCATGCGTTCTACGGCGTTCATCCCCGGTATTACGCCGCAAATCTAAGAAGTCTTCAATATCTAGATGCCATGTTTCTAAGTATACGCATGTACCACTTCTGCGCTTACTCGTGCGTGCTACTCCAACTACAATATCATTAGCTATTTTTAAGAACGGAACCACACCCTGACTTGTTGCACGAATACTTTTAATTAAAGCACCTGTTGCACGAATATTGGTCCAGTCATTACCAATACCGCCAGCCCACTTTGCCAGCTGTGCATTGTCACCAATCACTTTAAAGATATGATGTAAATCATCTTCAACAGTTGATAAAAAGCAGGAACTTAATTGTGCATGAGTAAGACCTGAATGCAATAACGTAGGCGTTGAAGGCGTGTAGCGCAGCGAAGACAATACTTGGTAAAAAGCTAGAGCTTGTTCATTTTTATTTTTCTCAAGCAACGCCAAACCCATGGCAATACGCATCCAGAAATGTTGCGGTGCTTCAATTACCATGTCACCAGATTTTAAATAATAACGATTATAGAGAATATCAACGCCTTGATAACCTAATAAACTGTCACGGTCTATGCATAATGCTTTGCTCAAGAATTCTAAATCGAATTCCGCCATCTTTGGATCTAAATTATCTTCAGCGATTCCTATTTCTATACTTTTTACAAAAGCTGATCTATAGGTTTCTTCAAATGTTTGATTATCTGTTGAACAGCCAAAGACTTCTTTATAAATTTTTTGTAAAAGAAGACGAGCACTTACCCAGTTATAAGCTGGATCTCTTTCGATAAATGCTACTGATGCTAAAATGAGCGCTTTTTCAATATCAGTAGTTGTAATGCTTTCATAGATATTGCGCAAAAATTCTTTAAGTACAAGATCTTGCCCTATCTCATGCTCAAATCCTTGGGAAGCACGTGACAATGTTGCTCGAATTTTTTCCATATCAAGCATTACAATGCTACCATCTCTTTTTTTAACTGTTATATATAACGTGTCTGAACCTGGCAACTCCGACCAGGAACTTGTCCCTGTTGGGCGCGTGCGTATGCTTTGTGTATCCATCGTATCCTCATCTTATAAATCTAAAAATTACTACACTCTTTTACCCCACGTACACTGCATCACCATTCTCTTCCTTTTGTTACAAATTGCAGCCCATAATCATGCGCATACAAATGCACACAAAACTTTTCTTTTTGAAAAAGGATGAATGGGATTTTGTGGGCTTAACTTTAACAGGTTGAGGATGCAGAATCAAATAAAAAATTGATAAAAAAAGATAACAAAATAACAATCATTTTTTTAAAAAACAAAAGAAACAAGCAATGCAGTCTGTATACTTTTTAGTAGTTGACCATTTCCCCTTTGAAAGCTTTCAAAACAGTAACCACACGGCAAATTGTTGACAGTGATTAATTGAACAATGGTATAGTAAATTACAGATAGGGAAAATACAATCATAGGGGGAAATGTATGAGTTATTATAAAGATGCTGCACAATCGACATTTTTAATATTAATAGTTCTTGCTATTGCTGTTTTTTTAACACCACACATCAATCACACTGCTATGCATCAACAACAAAAGCTTGCTCCAGTCAAACAATCTTCTGTGCTAGAAATAGACAATCTCTTTTTTAAGGAAGTAATAAACTCAACACAACCAGTTGTTGTTAAGTTTCATGCACAATGGTGCCCTATGTGCCAACAAGTTGTATCTATGTTCAATGAAGTTGCTGGCAATTACAAAGGAAAAGTTAAGTTTGTATCTATTAACATTGAACAGTTCAAAGAACTTGCCATGAGTTATGGTATCAGTGCAATTCCTGCATTCTATTTCTTTGATCAAGGCAAACAAGTAGGCAAAGCTTCAATTGGAGCGCTATCAAAAGAAAAACTCGATGGTCTTATTCAAGAACAGTTCATCGTTAAAGAACAGGTAACTGTTAAAAAAGTTGCTACGAACTCTAAACCAACGCAACCTTCACCTATGCACTAAGCGTAACTGGTAATTTACCACGCGCAGGATACTTACCAACTAATACTTGTGCTGCAGCTTTATGAATCATGGGATCATCTTCATATGCAACAATGATTGATGCACAATTTTTAAAGAATGAAGAAGCATATGGTGTCCCAAAAAGTACAAGATTAACAGAATGCGTTTGAATAATTGATGCCATAAAAGATAAAGCTTCAGCTGATATGCCAAATTGTTGTACATAAAATTTATTCATACCAGATATTGCCACTACGACTGTCGTATAGTCTGCCAATCGTTGCTTGGTTACTTCAAATGCTTGAGTATCATTTTTGTTGCCAATATAAAAATGGGTGCAACAGCATTTACGCTGCAACGTTTGTATGAATGGGTTAACTTGCGTGCCACCAATTTGCACAACTGCTATTTTCTTTTGTGGCGAGAGTGGTAATGTTTCGTTATTTTTAACAAGCGTAATAACATTTTTGCATATTTCTTTTTTAAGACTCAGACCTTGAGATGTTACTGTGTCATTAACCACATTATTTGAACTAACAAAACGATGTTCTGCCAAACCAACTTTTTCTTTAGATGACAATATTTTCAATACTTTTTTATCGAGTTCTTCTAACGATATTTCTTTACTTTCAACAGCTTGTTTGAGCGCTCTAAAAGCACGCTCAACATCAGCAGGGAAAACGATGATATCTGAGCCCGCTTTAAATGCGAGCACAGTTGCATTTTCAAGGCCAAAATAATCTGTTAAGGCTTTCATGATCATGGCATCAATAAATACCAATCCTTTAAATCCCATCTTTTTCTTTAATAACTGGGTAACAATTTCATAAGACAATGAAGCTGGGAACTTAGGATCAAGTGAAGGAATCATAATATGTGCCGTCATAATGCTTGCAACACCTGATTCGATTAATCCTTTAAAAGGAATGAGTTCCATATGCTCTAATTCAGTCATTGTACGTGAGTTGGTAGGGAGTTCGTGATGAGAATCTCTATGGGTATATCCATAACCTAAAAAATGTTTTGCGCATGCTATAGTACCAACCTGCTGTATACCTTTTGCAAACGCAGTCCCCTTTTCTTTAACTTTATGCGCATCTTCACCAAACGAACGTATAGAAATAAAACTTGTATCATTTTCAATAACATCAATAACTGGAGCAAAAACAATGTGGATCCCAAGACGCTTAGCTTGCTGACCAATAAAACCTCCTACAGAATATATAAGATCGTTATCAGTTAATGCCCCTAAAGCAAGATTGCATGGAAATTTAATTGCATCATATAAACGAACTAAACTCGTCTCTAAATCTTGTGCAAAAAATAAAGGATGCTTACTTTTTGATTGCAAATGATTGGTGATCGCAACCTGATCAGGCATTTGGCCTTCACAAATATATAAAAAACTTCCCACATGGAATTTTGCAATCATTCGTTCTGCATATTCCTTAGTTAAATCGGTCGGCAAATCTAAAGTAAATAACCTATCAACATTTCCTGGATTCTCTGGATTACATGGAATTGCAGGCATTAAGAGTTGCCCGATTTTTTCATCAAGCGTCATGTTTTTCATGGTGGTAAATGCCCATGTAGCATGACGTGTAGATGATGGTTGATCATCTGCTTCCATTGCTACAAGTGCTGAAGAATAAATGAGAGTTAACAATAATAATGATCTTTTCATGATTTTTCCTTCTTATGAAACGCAACTATTGTTTGCGCCGTCTCAAGTCGCCTAAACTATATAACATGGAGGGGAAACAATGAAAAGAATTTACATTATCTTCCTATGCTATGCAGGTTCGCTTTATGCACCACCAACATGGAAACCTGGATTAGAAATGCTCACACGTGAACGCATGGCTCAATTAATGCCTGGATACAAAAATCCACGTATAGGATTAGTGACTAATCACACGGGAAAATCATTAACAAAACAACGCAACGTTGACCTGTTACTCAAACGCGGTATTAATATCACTAAACTTTTTGCGCCAGAACATGGTTTACATGGACACCAACTTGCAGAAAAAACTGTTGAAAGTGGCGTTGATGCTAAAACTCATCTCCCTGTTATAAGTCTGTATAAAGGAAATGGACCTGCGCTATTAGACAAAGATAACATTAAAAACATCGATGCATTTATATTTGATATGCAAGATTCAGGCATGCGCCATTACACGTATCTTTCAACTTTATATCAAACAGTTGAAGCAGCATCAAAATACAAAAAGCCCGTCATCATATTAGATCGCCCTAATCCATTGGGTAATATCATGGAAGGGCCATTAGTCGATAAGGATCTTATTTCATTTATTTCCATTGCACCCGTTCCTGTACGCCATGGTATGACACTGGGTGAGTTAGCGCTGTATATTAACAACAATCTCTTACCACAGCGTGCAAACGTAAAAGTTGTGGCTATGCATAATTACAAAAGAGATCAAGGTGTTAATGGCACATGGCTTTCCCCCCTATCTCCTAATATTAAACAGTTGCAAGCATGTTACGGTTACAGCTTTCTTGGCATGCTCAGCGAAATAAAACCTTTTAATATGGCGGTAGGAACTAA
>CAZJQM010000057.1:0-5252 GCA_964548355.1 uncultured Pseudomonadota bacterium | reverse complement strand
ATTGCTCTCATAATAAGAAACATTAACTTTGATCCCTGTCTCACGCTCAAACTGAACAATTTCTTGCGAATCGATCATTTCTGTCCACGTAAAAACATTAATAGTTTTACGCTGCCAACGTTCTATGAGCAATGGTGAATACAAAAATGAAAAAATAAGAATTATCCATCCCAGAACGGCTGAGACACGTATAGCTAAGCGCGTTGAATAGATCATAGAACCCTATCTGTTAATTTTAATGAGCAAAAAATTAATACAAGAGCACTACTCACTACCAGCATAAGCGTTGATAGTGCATTAATCACGGGAGAAACACCCAAACGTATCATTGAGAAAATATATAATGATAATGTTTGTGTAGAAATTCCCGAGCAAAAGAACGAAATTAAAAAGTCATCAAGCGACAGAATAAAAACAAGCAATCCTGCAGCTACTAACGCTGGGGTTAATAAAGGTAAAATAATTTTAAAGAATGTTTGTTTTTCTGTAGCACCTAAATCTAATGAAGCTTCTGTTAACGTATAATCCAATTCTGAAAATCGTGCATGTATGATAGGCACAGCAAATCCTAAACCTAATAATGTATGACCTGCAATTAATGTAGTAATACCCAATGGAATTGAAAGAAAACTAAAAAAGCTGAGCAGTCCAACTGCCATAACTATTTCTGGCAAAGCAACTCCGGCATAAAAAAGCCCGAGCATTTTTCTTAATACTGAACTTACACCCCAATAGACGTACAGCACAGCCATTACCAAACTTAGCAACACAGAAGTAAACGCAATAATGAGTGTATTTTTAAGTGCCAACCAGATTTCAGAAGAATGGAATAAAGCCGTATACCATTGCGTGCTAAAACCACCCCAATGATATGGTGTTGCACCACCATTAAATGAAAATAATACTAAGATAAAAATGGGGATATATAAAAAAAGATATGTACTCACTGCTAAAAATGGCAGAACATATAATGACATACTTTTTGGACGCATTATCTTCTCCTTTGTACAGGTGAAGGGGTCAGTATACGCAAAATAATAAACGCAAAAACAAGCAGTATTATGCTGCTAATAACGGTAAATGCGGCACCCAAAGCAGGATTGCGTGATTCTAAGAAATAAGATGAAATAAGAGAACCAACATAAAATTTATTCCCCCCGCCCATAATTGCAGGAATGGTATATTCACCAAATGCAGGAATAAAAACAAGAAAGAACCCGCTTCTAATACCCGATAATGTAAGAGGCAATGTGACATTAAAAAATGTTTGTTGAGGCGTAGCACCAAGGTCTAATGAAGCTTCTATCAGGTCTTGATCAAATTTTTCTAAGATGCCGTAGAGCGGCAAAATCATAAAAGGTAGATAACAATACACCATTACTAATATCACTGCAAAAGGCGTATACAAAATATGAAGAGGTTCACTAATGAGTCCCATACGCAATAATGCGGTATTAATAATACCGTCTCTACCTATGATAAAAAACCAAGCATATGCTTGAACTAAAAAGTTTGTCCAAAATGGCAATGTTAAGAAAAAGAGAAAAATATTTTTTAAATGGCGAAACTTCATAGCAAAAAAATAAGCAACAGGATATCCAACCAACAAGCATATCAACGTAACAATAAATGCTTGCAGCAGCGAAAACCAGATAATTCGTAAATGAACTGCATTGAGAACTGTAACAAAATTTTCAAGCGTAAAATCAGCCAATGAAAAAAGATGCCACGAATTAAAAAAGCTCGAACTTATGATAAAAGTAAGAGGAAGATATAAAAAAAGTATCTGCCAAATAACTGCTGGTACAGCTACCATAAAAGGAAAATGTTTTTTTATATCCATTACTTTTCTACCAATACTGCATTTTCTTTTTGCCAATACAAGTTCACTTCATCGTAATAATCAATAACTTCTTGTGGGAAATGTTCTTCGTTTTGTTCAAACACGAATATGTGTGAATCATTTTTAAGTTTTACTTTATATTGAGTAGAACGTCCCTGATATACAATTGATTCAACCGTACCAGTTAAATGATTTGAAAAGCCTTCAAGTTTTGCTTTGGTAATATCGATTTTTTCTGGACGCAAACTCATAACTACATGATTGCCATCTCTAGCCCAACGTTTGTCGGGTAGGACGATGCCTAAATCTCCAAGGCCTTTAACATGCAAGAAATTCTGGCCATCTCGTGCGCGAATATTTCCACGAATAATATTGGTAGTTCCTACAAACTGGGCAACAAATGATGAAACCGGAAACTCATAAATTTCTTTAGGTGTTCCTACTTGTTCAATTTCACCATCTTGATTCATGATCGCCATTTTATCAGCAACCGTTAACGCTTCGGTCTGATCATGGGTTACATAAATGAATGTGGTTCTAAATTTTTCTTGCAGATCAATAAGTTCCATCAACATGCGTTCGCGTAAGTTAAGATCCAATGCTGCCAAGGGCTCATCTAACAGTAACACGTCAGGTTCATTAACAATCGCGCGCGCTAATGCAACGCGCTGCTTTTGGCCACCTGACAATTGCTGAATAGATTTATAAATATGTGCGTCTAAATGCACAGCTTTGAGAATACGAATAACTTTTTGTTCAATAATATCCGGTGACATTTTTTTAATGCGCAAGCCATATGCAACATTATCAAATACATTCAGATGAGGGAAAAGAGCATAATTTTGGAACACCGTTTTAATACGGCGTTCGTGGATAGGCATATACGTGATATCTTCGTCACCCAAAAAGATTCTGCCCGAATCAGCTGTTTCAAACCCTGCAATTAAACGCAGTAATGTTGTTTTACCTGATCCACTGGGACCTAGCAAAGCAAAAAATTTTCCTTGCTCAATCATTAAATTGAGATTTTCAAGAATTCTTTCACCACGATACGATTTGGTTAAACCTTGAATACGAATACCGATCATTTCTTTTTATCTGCCTTTGCAAAAAGAACTGGAACGACAATATCAGATATAGTGCATGGCACTAATACTGCAACAATTAAGAATAAGAATACAAGCCCTATGCGTTCTGACCAATCGAAAAAGCCATGGGAAAGCAAATAGGTGCTAGCAGCCAACGAGCTGACAAGAATATGCACAAAATGTGAGCCGACTGAAAACGTGCCTAATTTTGAATAATGGTGATATGCCATAACGATACCGTTAATAACGCCCACTATTAAAAAGGGAAGTACATTAGGTAATTCACTGTAAAAGCATACATGCCAATGCATATGAACCCCCAGCATACGGCCGCCGTAATACGGTAAAATAGCATCTGAAAGTGTACAAAAAAGGGCTGGCGACAAGGTGCCAACAAAAAAGCCCTTAATAAATGATTTAGAAAACCTTAAATAAGTGATCATGGTGCCAGTAGCTGCAAAGATGATATGCAGAAAATGGAAATTATGGAAAAGCGCATCAGCTTTTTCAGCAGTTTCTTTAGCGTCTACACCATACGAGCTCACGTGCGTTATAAGGCTTAGCACGATAAGTGAAAATGCTACTGAAAAAATAGCATAGGGAAGATGATGCAGAAGTTCACCCATTAATGAGGTGCTGTGACCTTCGTGCTCATGATTATTATCATGGTGATGATGGTTCATGGAGTTTTACCCCCTCATGTAAAGAATAAATACCATAGAAAACAGTAGAATCCTGAATATAAGCTTTTTTTATAGGAATGCAAAAAAAATATGAAGCTCACCTTATTTTAAGGTGATTTAAAGATTATCTATGCGTACTATACATTGCCAAATCAGAATCAGTAATTCTCTGGGGAGCTTATAGCCACGCTTTTTCTTAATAACCAAGCCTAAGTCCTACAGGGATTTTGGGAATCGGCCACCAGGCGATATACATCAGCTACATAAGATAGCCCATCTCGCTCTAAATATATCATGGGACCAGCCTTGTGTTGCTGCAAAAATTGAAGAACTACATCTGCGCCTTCTTGTAATTGCAATCGATGCAATGGATATTTTCTTAAAGCACACAACTCTCGCAAGATCCAAAGATCTGCAGCATCATAAGCTCTATCATGATGAGGACCACAGATAACTTTAGCTAGAGCTCTGATAGGAATATCCCCTCCAGCAATAAGCAATGAGACATCAAGCTTTCTTTTTTCTCTAATCACGGCATAGAGTTCATCACGTATTGTATCATGTCTAGCTTGTTCAGCCTTACGTTCCTCTTTTTCTTTTTCGCTCAACATAGCATGAGTAGTAAGTGGAACTATCAAAATAATGGTCAATAATAGCTTGCACAGCTTTGAATTTCTTTTCATATTATCACTCAATCTCACAATACTTACCAAAAACTTCTTTTACATACTGCTCAGGCACAGGTAGCTTGCCATCCCATCCCCGCACCATCAATGCTTTACGCTTGTCTGAAGCTTCTTGTATGACTTTTTTCAATCCTTCCCACTTTAAACTAGCAGTTACAATTTCCATAATGGTACATTTTTTCATATTCCTTAAATCAATATCACAGTGACCTATATTATCTACTTCATTCAATTTTGGATCTTCTATCACAACATCAACACGCGAACCACATGTAATAAGTAATCCCATTACCGCAGCACAATGAGGATCTAAGGTATGGCTGCTTAAGATTTTTTTAATACATGACAGCAAAAAGTCACACTGTGGTACCCGTACATCTTGCACAGCAACTTCAGCAGAATATTGAACTACACAATTAAATATCTCCTTAGGCAAACGAGATATATTATTTCCTGGTTTTATACGGACTAATTCTAATGGCTTGAAAAGCCTTGCTCGCTCGGTTCTAATAGCTGACTCCATAAATGGATTAGTGGCAGGATCGATACAACCATGTTGGAGCATAAGATAAATAGCCTTTATTTGAGATGAACGATAATCCGAATTAATAAGTATATTCAAAGCATCGGCACCTTCTTGTGCAAGCAAGGGACCATCCTTAAGCTTTTTCAAGTTCAAAAGTCCTTGCAATTGTACAAGATCAACATGGTTATATTTATGATTACTATAATGTCTAACAGATAAAATACGTATAATTTCATGTATAGGAATACCGGCACCTTGAATATTAACTGGCAAATCGAGTTTGCCGTTACTTTCTATAATATGTGACAATGCATTACGTATTTCGTTGTTGTGTTTCAACGCTTCTTGCATCATTTTTCTACGCTGCTCATCTTCTTTCCAATAGTAACAGCCTAAAGTATCTAAAGAACTCATCGTTGAGTCCAT
>CAZJQM010000056.1:0-5253 GCA_964548355.1 uncultured Pseudomonadota bacterium | reverse complement strand
ACGATAAATTCTTTTTTTTGAGCAGGTTGTATCGATGTGGTACTTGCTGTAGACCATGTTTCATCATTGTTATTATCGGTTTCATAAGGAGCCTGATTTGCGCTCAGCCTGATCCAACCTCCGCATTTGAGATGAGGATATAATCCTTCAGTGTCTATTTTCTTAATTCCGTGATTTTCTGAAAGATCCACCGATATAAGAAATACGCAGTTATAAAGGGCGTCGGGTATTTTAGGTAACTTATTATTGGATAGGCATATATGCGTTAAATGAGAAAGCTGGCTAAGAGATGGCAAACCTGTAAGTTGATTACCCATTAAATCGAGGCGCACTAATGAGCTGCAACCGTTGATATCAGGTGATAACTCTTTCAATTGGTTGTAAGCTATTTCAAGGCATGTTAGTCGAATAAGCGTTCCAACCCATGATGGTACTGCTTCAATTTGATTAAAGCTCAGGTTTAATCTGCGTAAGTTTGTAAGATGCTGTATAAAAAGAGGCATTTCTGTAAATCTGCTGCTTTCAAGTTCGAGATCTTCAAGCGAGCGGAGACTAGTAAGATCTTGTGGAAAATTTTCTAACTTGTAGAAGTGTATAATTAACGTCCTTAGCTTGGTAAACATGCTTAAGTGAGAAGGTAATTGAGAGCAATAGCGCAGATTGAGGAGTTGCTCCTGTTCATTAAAACGGCTCATCAGTTCTTGATGAGACATTTCTTTTTTGTGAGCAGCAGATTGTGTTGCAGATAAAGTTTCTATTTTTTCTTGTGTTAATTCCATGCAATGAATGCCGGTGGTCACAAGACAGAGTAACAATAGTTTTAAATTTTTCATGAATCCTCCTTAGATGCTCACACGAGTTTAAATGTTGCAAATGGATTGTCTAGGTGAGTCTATTCATCTACCCACGAAGCAGCGCAATAATGAACGGTAAATGTTTCTGGCTTGATAAGTCCTTTAATCTCGCGAGCACTGACGTGACTTGTTTGTCTTTTGGATAATCTAAAGGCTGAATGTGGTAAAGGGGGATAGAGAAATTGAGTAGGAAGCACAACAACTCTATGTGAATGCTTAAGGGCTTGTTTATCTAAGCCGCGCGTCAAATGAATAGGTCCTGTTCTGTAGCATACCCCTTTAGATGTTCGATGATAATTTCTGATTGTTTCAGTAACATGTTTAAGAATAGGGTGATGGGGCCGTGAACCCATGACTGCATTACATGCAAATACATTTTCACCAATACCAGGAGTCCCAACACAGAATTCATATCGTTGACCTAATGGTTCAAGAGATCTACATGATTCAATATCCCAATCAAAGTACCAACCACCAAATATATAAAGAAGCTCATAGCGTAAAATGTCAGACTTTTCTCCGTAATTTTGAGCTTTATTAAAATATTTTCGATTGATAAGTTTAAGTTCTTTTACATCTTCATCAGTCCATAATTTGTAAAACCATCCCGGGTGATAATCCATAATAGTTTTTTGCAATCCAACAAATGCTGGGGGCGGGGTACCGCCAAGCCAGATCTGATGAATAATAGGTGGAATGAGCAAATGAGGAGAAGGAAACAAATGGGCTGGATGATTTTTAGTATAGAGATATTGAAATAGATTATAAGTAAACGTGTATTGTTCAGCTCTCTTGGATTTTTTGTAGTTGTTAAAGCCAGGACTTGTATATTTCCCTAAAGAAGTTTCATAATCAACATGTATCCATGCATTGTCATCGATACGTAATTGTTCATATGAAAGTGGACTCTGGGGAATGATATGAAATATATTTGCTAATAGTTGGCATTGTTCGAAATATCCTTTGGGATAAACGACTGGTGGTTCTTGTTTTCTAGTTCGTTGTGATTTTGATTCAAGAGTATTGAAACTATGGGCTACCAGAAGTATGAGTAAGGAATAGAATAACTTATTCATTAATAACCTAAGAAAAATGTGTATTGTTGGCACACTATCAAAAAAGGTTGAAAATTGCACGATGAAAATTGAAAAATTAAATACGTTGTATGCGTTAAGTATATTTTTGTTTATATCATTTAATTCAGTTGCTTCTTCTTTTGTTGTGATAACGACTCTGTATAACGAAAAAAATGAAGAACGTCGTCAAGAATTTATTAAGTGTCTTGAACGTAACCTTGCACATGAATTAATTACTGAGATCTGCGTGATGTACGATACGTCTAAGGATGATCAGGACAATCAATTGTTAGAATATTTAAAAACGAAGCCAGTAAGGTTAATGTTTATTTCTGCCCGACCAACATTTGGAGATTGTTTTGAGTTAGCCGAGCAATTGTATTCCAACAGCACCATAATTATTGCAAATGCTGACATTTATTTTAATCATACCTTGCACCAGCTTGTACCATATGATCTTAAGAATGTGTTTATAGCATTAACGCGGTGGGATGTTCTACCATCTGGCAGACTTACATTATTTAAAGATCCGTTTGGGATTCCTTGGGGGCGTTCGCAAGATGTATGGATATTTCAAACACCCTTTAAAAAGCTTTTAAAAACTGATTTTGCGCTTGGTACGTATGGCTGTGATAATGCAATTGCATATTGGGCGCATAAGAGTGGGTTACGCGTTATTAATCCTGCTTTGAGTATTCAGGCATGCCATCTACATAGTTCAAATATAAGGAATTATTCGTATAATTCACCGTATCCGGAACATGAACGCAGAGGAGTGCTCTTAAATCATGTTCACGTTTTAAAAAAATTGAGGAACTAGTATGCGTATAATATCTATAGTGTTGTTGCTTGTATCGTTGCAGATGTGGGTAAAGTTGGAAGCTGCTGCTAGTTATAAGTTTGTTCTTATTACCTCCTTATATTGCGAAAAAGATCCGAACAGAATTGAAGAATACAAAACTTGTATTACACAGAATCTCAGTAATAAATTTATAGATCACATTTGTGTTGTGTATGATACATCGCACGATGATGCAGACAAAACATTGTATACCTTTCTTACAACTCAACCCATTACAATTATAACTGTAGATCGCAGGCCTACGTATACTCAGTGCTTTACATTAGCAAATGAAATGTTCCCTCAACGCCTAGTGATAATCGCCAATGGAGATATTTATTTTAACAACACGCTTAAATATCTTGTTTACTATAGTTTTACTAATAAATTTTTAGCATTAACACGCTGGGAACCTAATGCTGTGGGGAAATTAAGGATTTTTAGCCCTTCAGGAAGTCCTGCAGTTGATTCCCAGGATGCTTGGATATTTAGAACTCCTCTACGAAACTTCATAAACAGTGATTTTGAATTAGGAATAGCAGGGTGTGACAATGCACTTGCATATTGGGCGCATAGATCAGGTTTTAGAGTATTAAATCCTAGTTTAACTATTCAGGCTATTCATGTGCACCAATCTAATATACGCACGTGGGATCCAGTGAGCCCTTATAAGCGCGAAGAAATGATGATGCTTGCGCCTCATAAAATGCTCAAAAGGAAGAGAAAGAAATGAATAGATGTGCATTAGCAGTTCTTGTGCTGCTACTAACTGCGCAAAATCTATGTGCTCAAAAAATCTGGAGCATTCTTATTGTGACCATTGAAGAACGAGCAGAACAGTTTAGTTTTATTCGTTCCAAGATACAGAAACAGATAGATGATCTTGGGTTGAATGAGGAAATAGAAATTCTTTCGTTATGCGATAAACGTGGTGAACGCACGACAGGGTTTAAACGGCAACAATTATTAGAACAATGCTCTGGTAAGTATGTATGTTATGTAGATGATGATGACGATGTTCATGATAGATATGTAGAGCTTATTTATAAACGCCTTTTAAAAGGGCCTGATTGTGTATCATTTCCTGGAGTAATGACAGTAGATGGAAAACATCCGCGTATATTTTACCATTCAGCGTTATATCGAACTTATTTTGAATATAATCAAGTATATTATAGACCACCCAATCATGTGTATCCTATAAAAAGATCAATTGCTATACAGTTTAAATTCACAGATAGTTTTGTAGAAGATACACCATGGGCATTGGAAATAGCAAACTCAGGTCTTGTGCATCGCGAAGAACGGATTCATGAGCTCTGTTATTTCTATCTATGCAAAACCAAAAAATAACCGTTTATGAACGCTTCGAATACATAAAATGTTGGTCAGCAAGAATTCCTATTTTTACTGGGTTGATCTTGTTGTCTATGGTCAAAAATAGATTTTCTGTAACGCTATCAATTTCTTTAAATCGTACATGTGGATGCGTTTGCATGTAGTAATAGGTGTAAAATCCTGCGCGCAAACTTTCATGATTAAAATCAAACGTCAGTGTTCTTTTATCATGTAAATTGTTCATGCGTAAAAAAACAAGCTTTGACCAAAAAAATCCATGCCCTTGTATGTAGTTGGTAACTGCAGCAATATCAATTTCTTTCATATACTCAATAATACTAAAAGGTTTAACAAGTCTGACCTGTGTATCAATCAGAGCAACAATATCATTGTGCTTATATCCGTAATGTTTTAATGCATAATTAATACTTTTAGCTTTTTTAATTTCATGTGCGACTTTGTTATTTTTAACATCAGGTAGGGGCGGATAGATGGTATATTTTGTTGGATCGATTGAAAAACATGAAATGCCCAGCTTTGTGCAAGTAGATAGTATCTTCTTGTGAGTTTTAGAGTTCGATGATTTATTGATGATTATATAATCAAAAGGATCTGTGCAAAATGTGTTAAATGAGCGATAGTGCCCGTTAATATCATCTGGATTATCACTTAATGCTATAACAAGGATCTTAGCTGATAATGATTGAAAAATGAGAATACAGCATAGGATAATGGAGATACGCTTCATTTTTATTCCATTAATAATAGTGAGAAAAAATACTCGACGGATATATTAACTTGGGTTATATCTATTTTGCAATTAATTGTTGCTTTTAAGCTTGGAGATAGTAATGAATAGATCAATCATTTGGAAAACATTTCTTTTATTCTCGCTTGTTGTCCCTTTTTCTTCTGTGCGTGCAGATATGGATATGTATGGTACACATATGGCATGCCTTATAGCTGCTGTAATTAATACAACAGGACCGGTATTAGAATTGGGCAGCGGTCATTATAGTACGCCATTGTTGCATGTGTTGTGCTCTCCGCATGATGGCAAGCCTGCACGTCTTTTAGTTTCTACAGAAACTGAGCTTAATTGGCTTAATAAGTTAAAAAAAAGATAATAAAAACAATGGAATAA
>CAZJQM010000055.1:0-5348 GCA_964548355.1 uncultured Pseudomonadota bacterium | reverse complement strand
CAATCAGTAATGGTGAAAACTCTATTGTACTTGCAACTGCTCATGGTCAAGGCATTCATTTTAAAGAAACTGAAGTCCGTTCTATGGGGCGTCAAGCCGCGGGTGTTATTGGTATAAGACTCCATAAAGATGATTACGTTATTGGTATGGAAGTTATTGCTGACAATCGTGATATTCTGTTTGCTACTCAGCATGGATACGGTAAACGTACTCGTATAGAAGATTTCCGCGTAGCGCATCGTGGTGGTTATGGCGTGCGCACTATTCCTACGGATAAGAGAAATGGTTTAGTTATAGGGCTAACTAAAGTAGGTGAAGCATCTCATATTCTTCTTATTGATACTGCAGGTAAGATTATTCGTCTATCACCAGCAGAAATTCGTACTATGGGCCGTCAAGCGATGGGCGTTCGTCTGATCAAGCTTGATACCCAACAAGTTCTTTCAACCGTTGTTGCGTTTGATGGAAACCATGATCAAGTAGACGATGAGTCATCTGATTCAGGTTCTTCAAATCAAGGTTCAGATAAAAAAGCTGTGCATAAGTTAGAAGGAACAGAACCAGAACCTTTACTTGCGCCTAGTTTTGATGCTGATGGTGAGCCAGATTATTTAAAGGCTAGTTCATTAGAATCAACCATTACTCAAATGGATTTGTTTAGTGCGCAACCTACTGATGAATTAGAAGCTTAATATTAGAAATCAACTACTTGTTGTAATAGCCTCTGCGTTTTAAGCAGAGGCTTTTTAGTGTCAAAGCTTGAAATAATATCCAAAAGAAGCTTATCTATTAAAGAAGAAAATACTTATTTGGTTTATTGTTAAAAGGATTAGTTATGTTGTTACAATGGGTTCTTATATTTTTGGTTTTAGCAGTTATTGCAGGGTTTTTTGGTTTTTCAGGTGTTGCTGCTGATAGTGCACAAATAGCAAAAATATTATTTGTAGTTTTCTTAGTTTTATTTGTTATATCTTTGGTACTCGGTTAACAGGTTACGATTGATTATATGCCTCCATTGAATGAGCAAGAATTACTTATTAAGCATAACATCCGACGTATAACTGCGTCGGATGTTGAGTATCCTTCATATTTAAAAGAGATTCATTGTCCTCCCCCACAGCTGTATGTACAAGGAGAATTGCTTAATTCATACACCAAATTAATAGCAGTTGTTGGTTCTCGCAAAGCTGATTCATACGGAGAGCGTGTCATAGCTTCATTAGTACCGGAACTTGTAGCGCATGGATGGGCTATTGTAAGTGGAGGTGCTCTAGGAGCGGATTCTTTTGCGCATAAAGCAACATTACAAGCACGCGGGCGTACAATAGTTATCCTTGGTTCTGGTCTTTTAATGCCCTATCCGTCGAGCAATAGAAAATTATTTTCATCTATCGTAGATCAGGGTGGATCGTTAGTAAGTTCATTTTCTTTAGATACTCCGGCATATCCGAGTAATTTCCCTGCTCGAAATCGTATCATTTCAGGAATGAGTCGAGGGGTGATAGTGGCGCAAGCAGCTGAAAAAAGTGGGGCGCGTATTACAGCGCACCTAGCACTAGAACAAGGCAGAGAAGTATTTGCGATTCCTGGGCCTATCGACCATGCGCTAAGCATAGGGTGTAATAGGCTTATTCAGCAGGGCGCAAAGCTTGTTCAAACGATAGATGATATTTTTACTGAACTAGGCGAGCAGGTGCAAGCCAAAGCCGCACCTTCAATTGATTTATCAGCAGAGGAAGAACTCTACGGAATGCCTTTTGAACTCCAAATCGAAGAGAAATGAGCCCAGAATCTGGCAGGGCAGTTTGTTTCTTTAATGCTATCTTTTTGATTTTTTCTCCATTTGTAGTATCTTATCAAGCGTATTATCATTATAGACATACTCTACCTGCATTATATAAGTTTTGGAGTTGATTCGTATGCCAGTACCTAAACGTAAGCGTTCCCGAGCGCGTCGTGATTCCCGTTTTGCAAATAAAGGTTTAAAAGTTAAATCATTTGCACTTTGTGCTCATTGTAGTGAACCTATTTCACCCCACCAAGCATGTAAGTTTTGTGGCTACTACAAAGGCAAAAAAGTCATGACTACTAAGGTCGAGCGCGCTGTAAAGCGTGGCCAAGCTCGCCAAGCAAAAGCAGCAAAACAGCCAGCTTCTGAAGCAAAAGGCGAAGCTGAATAATTTAATATAGTTATTACTTAACTATTACCAGGGAGATGAAAACCATCTCCCTTTTTTCTGCTCATCTGTCCTGGACATACCAGTTTAATATCTTGAGTTTTTGTGCCAGTATGTTACTTTCTGGGATATTGAAAAAAATATCACAATTACATGGGGCTTTCATGGCAATGGATTTGTTAAAAGAATTACACAAAAATGTTTTTAATATGCGCTACAGCAAACATATTCTTACGGTATGTGTATTGTTATTAGCTGTGTTGGGCGGGGTCTATGCTTATGATGCCTATAGAGCAACACGTGAAGCGCGTGCACATAGAATATTTGTTGAAAGTTATGCTCTTTATGAACAAATCTTAAATCAAGAAGCCAAAGAAACGTCTCCAGAAAAAAAGAAAGGAATGTGGGAAGAAGTTGAAATGGCATTTGGCGCAGGTTATCAACAATGTAAATATTCTCGTCTTGCTCCATACTTCCAAGGATTCCAAGCTGAAGCCCTCATTCATCAAGAAAAGTTTCCACAGGCGCTTGAAATTATAAACGAAATGCTTTTAGCATTGCCAGCACGTTCTCCCTTTTATGCTCCCTATGGCGTAAAACGCGCTTTACTTAAACTCGACATGGATGATACTAAAATAAATCAAGAAGGTCTTACGGAACTTACCGAGTTAAGCAGTGATCAACGTAATTTAGAACGAGACGAAGCCCTCTATCACCTGGGACTTTATTATTGGATGAATGCAGATCAGCAAAAAGCACGTGCAATATGGCAACAGGTAATTGATCTTGGCAAACAAGGCAAGAATCCTGTTGTATCTCCTTGGGAAGACCTTATCCGCAGTAAAATTTCTTTTGAATAATCCATTATTTGAATAAAGATACAGCTATGGCTAACAGTAATGTACGTGTACGATTTGCTCCTTCTCCAACAGGGCATCTTCATATTGGTGGATTGCGCACAGCTATTTTTAATTGGTTATTTGCTCGTCATCACAAAGGCGCGTTTCTCTTGCGCATAGAAGATACGGATATAGAACGTTCAAAACCAGAATATACACAAGCTATTTTTGATGCACTTGCCTGGCAATCATTAGCAAGTGATGAGCCTGTTGTGATTCAGACACACAATCTTCCACATCACAAACAAGTAATAGAAAAATTATTGCATGAAGGCAAAGTTTACCGGTGTTTTTGTTCTATTGAACACATTGAGCAGCTTAAAGAAGAACAATTAGGGCAAGGAAAGTTGTTAAAATATGATGGAACATGCAGAAATAAAAAAATAACAGCTGAAGATTTAAAGAAAAAATTTGTTATTCGCTTTAAATTACCTTTTGAAGAAGGTCCTATAACATTTAACGATCTTGTCAGAGGACCTGTTACTTTTGATGCCCAACAGCTTGAAGATTTTATCATTGCGCGTTCAGACGGTACGCCCATGTATAATTTCGTTGTGGTGGTTGATGATGCTGCAATGAAAATTTCCCACGTTATTCGCGGAGAAGATCATATTTCTAATACGCCAAAGCAGATTTTGCTGTATCAAGCTTGTGGATATACAGTGCCCCAATTTGCACATATCCCCTTAATCTTAGGTCCATCTGGCGAACGATTAAGCAAACGAGATGGTGCCGTTGCTGTACTAGATTATCGTACTCAGGGATATCTGGCAGATGCATTATTTAATTATTTAGTGCGTCTTGGCTGGGCGTATGGTGATCAAGAAATTTTTACCAAAGAAGAACTTATTTCCTATTTCACTTTAGAAAATATCGGCAAAAAGGGATCGATTTTTGATATTGCTAAACTTGAGTGGGTCAATGGTGTGTATATGCGCAATACATCTGCGCAGACTCTTTATGATCAGATCATTGCATGTATTGACTCGGAATTTAGTTCACACGTTAAAAACTTTTCAAAAGATCAGATTTTGGGGCTTATTGATGTGTATAAAGAACGTGCAAAAACACTCAAAGACATTGCTACTGAACTGACACATCTTGCTCAATATATTCCTGATGTACAAACCTTACCTGCATTTACCGTAGATCAAATCGGGTATCTTACAAGGTTTATAGAGCATCTTGCAACCATTAACAACTACACATCTGATGAGCTTTCTCAATCTGCAAAAAACCTGTGCAAAGAACTTAATATTAAGTTAGTTAATCTTGCTCAGCCTATTCGTTTTGCCTTGACAGGTAAACATGAAAGTCCAGGAGTTTTTCACCTACTTGCGCTTCTAAAAAAAGAGGAAGGTATACGCCGCCTTAAAAATTTTGTTAAGGTGATTGGAGCGTCGAAAAAATCTTTGTAGTAGGTGAAGGAAAATTCCTATGAAACTAGCAATGCTATTTCCTGGGTACGGCAGTCAGTATGTGGGAATGGGAAAAGAATTGTATGACCAATCTCGCGTTATGCAAGAATACTTTGAAGAAGCCTCTAATTGTCTTAACATCAACTTTGTAAAGTTATGCTTTGCATCATCAGATGCAGAAATTAGTCGAATAGATAATGCATTAGTTTCTTCTTTTTTAGTAAGTTCTGCGTTATATGCAGTGCTTAAAGAACAGGGAATTACTCCTAATATCGTAACGGGGCATAATTCTGGGGAGTATGCTGCTATTTTTGCAGCAGGAGGCATTAGTTTACCTGATATGCTCTATATGCTTCAAAAATATGGCACCTTTTATTTAGATGTGCTTCAAACAGTACCGGTTCGTGTTATTCGTGTGACCGGACTTGAAGCTCCAGTTATTGAAGAGGGCGTTTCTCAGTATCAAAATACTACAGAGCCAGCATATGTATGTGCATATGAGACTCAAACTGAACATATTGTATGCGGACATGAACCAAGTATAGTTAAACTACGTGATTATTTTATGGCGCAAGGTGCAAAAAAAGTAATAGATTTGCCAGCAACTGATGGATTGCATTGTGTTATGATGAAATCTGTTTATGATTCGCTCACCATCTATTCAGAAAAGGTTGATTTTAAAGAATTGCATACACCATTATTAACAACTACTCGAGCAAGGATTATTACCAGCAAAGAAGATGTAAAGACTGAAATGTTGCAACAACTTGTTTTGCCAGTTAGATGGGTAGCATGTGTTCGCGCATTAGCTGCTTATGATATACTTGTTGAAATTGGTCCAGGAACAACAGTGA
>CAZJQM010000054.1:0-5549 GCA_964548355.1 uncultured Pseudomonadota bacterium | reverse complement strand
CTTGGAGATATGAAGCTTTACAAGCTTGATTCTGAAGGAGATCAATATTTACATGCGGGCGATGTATATGAACATTCTATTTGGACATACAACGCCATGGTAGAACTTTTAGAAAGTGATCTTCCTTATACTCAAGATTTGAATCTTAATGAGCGTGAAAAAGAAGTGGTTTCATTAGCAGCTCTGTTGCATGATATTGGTAAAACAGGACGTAAAGAACTTTTTGATCGCACCCATCCCAGACTTAGATATGATGTGATTAAAAAACACGATGGTTCTGTTGAAAAAATTATCTATTATCAAGATCGACAAGAACACCCACGGATAAGCTTTGAATATGCGGCAAAACCATTATCTCATAATGTTGTAAGAAATTATTATTGTATTGATACAAAAAAGGCTCAACTTATTCCTTTTGATATGTGTGCATTATATGAACAATTGGGTGTTGAAAAAGAAGAGCAAAAAGTTATTGCAATCTTATTAGGAATTCATTATGAATTTGGTAATTATAAGCATGGTAAAATTACAGCAGCAAAGTTTTTGAGTCTTTTAGAAGATTTGGCAAAAGAAGTTGAATATAACAATGGTGCAATTGATGAACGGATTGTTCGTCTTTCAATTTTAATACAAGCAGCCGATGTAAAAGGTTTAACGCCTGTGTCTTCTTACCCAACATCTTTATTTCCACAAGGGATTGCTTGTGAACCCGTGCACCAACCAACTAAATTTGATGATGCATTTAAAGCTTTAGGCTACATTATGTGCGATAGTTGTTGTTCTAAGGAACCTGTTGGAGTTGAGGCTATGAATAATTTGCTTAGCCATTTCAAAAATAGGTACAAAGATACAGAACTAGATCTTGCTCCAGCGTATTAATTTAAAAACAAAGTGTTTTATGATGTGTAGAAATTATTATATTTTACTTATTGCTTTTTCTATTACCTTTCATGTTGAGGCAACTGTGAAACATGTGATCTTTGATATTGGTGGAGTTATTCTTTCAGATGGACCAAAATACTCTGTTCAAGATCCTCAACGCGCTCATCTCAATCAGGCATTTAAAACAGATGCATGGAAGCAATGGATGAGAGGTTCATTGACTCAAGCGCAATTGATAGATCAATTGTCACAGTCATTTAATCGAGAAGAAATTATCTGGCTATTAGATGAAACACTCAATCCACATCGTCCATTGATTGAAGAATGTGTATCTCTAGTTAAGAAGCTTAAAAAAAAGGGATATAAAGTTTATGTGCTTTCGAATTTTGCACAAGAAGCGCACCAAACTTTTATTCTGGGCAATGATTTCTTTAATCATTTTGATGGCATGATGTTTTCTTTTCAAGTCGGCGTTATTAAACCTGAAGCGATGATGTTTAACCTTCTGCTCAAAAAGTATGAGCTTGATCCTTATGAATGTGCATTTATCGATGATATCAAAGCGAATGTAGATGCAGCACAAGAATTAGGAATCATAGGAATAGAATACCGAAATGGTTATCTAGAATCAGAACTTAATAGTATTGGTATTGATTTGAGTAGTATGTGAAGAGCAAATAGTTCGAAAAGGATCGCCCGTTAATGTGCTTTTCTTTTGCGATTCTTATGCGCTCTTCTTTTGTGTGCAGTAAGATTCAAATGACTGTAGTTTGTAAAACTGCATCCTTCAAAATCGCAATGAAGAAGTTCTGTGACTGAATTTTTGGTATGAGTTACCAGATGCCTGTTAAGCTTATTCTGGGTATTAGTAACAAAACCAGGACACTCTGGATGAGTGCAAGCAAATATTAAATCAGAATGAGAATTTCTTTCGTGATATATAAGATTTTCACGCTTATAATTTGTATATTCACAGCCTGCAAAACTGCAATGAAGTTCTACGTCTTGATCTTTGGCATTAGTTTTTTTGAGGCGCTTGCTAAGGTGTCTGTTAAGGTGTCTTTGAAGCTTAGCTTTAGTACTAGTAACAAAACCAGGACATTCTGGCTCAGTACAAGCAAATATTAACTCGGAATGAGAGTTTCTTTTGTGGTATCTAAGATTTTTAGGATTATAATGTTTAAATTGACAGCCAGGAAAGTCGCATGCAAATTCTATGCCTAAATCTTTGTCATGAGTTACTTTATGTACTGCTAAGTAACGTTTCTTTGCAGTACTAAAGGAACACTGATTACATTGATATGACTCAATAGGTTTAACGGCATCTTGATTCTGTAAAGCATTATGTGGGGCATTTTCTGGTTGGTTAGAGATCACTGAATTAACAGCTTGTATCAGTTGCGCTATGCTCATTGAAGATTCAGAGCCGCTTTGTTCCATACTATAATTACAAGTAATTGTTCCAAAAAGCATGAGAAAAAATAATAGTTTCTTCATAGGATTCCCCATTTGTATATCAGCTTTTGACTATCCCTCTTACAATTTTAAGAAATGATAGCCTACCGTCAAATGCCTCCATTTGTAGAAAAATTGAAGTTATAAGATCATAGTTGCTATGGTAGTAATCTTATTTTTTGTTTCATCAAGTGTTTCTTCTAAGTTACTTAATAAAATGATAACGGTATTATCTTGAATAAATCGAATCAAGTAGCTTGAAAAACCAAACATCTTGCCTACATGCGCAACATACTTTTTATTATGTAGTTCAGAGATTTCCCATCCATAACCATAATATGAATTATCTAAGGGAATATGTGAATTATACATGAGCAGCGATGTTGTATGTTTTAAAAGTTTCTCTGTATACAATGCTTGATCAAGTATATAAAGATCTTCAACTGTTGAATATAATCCGCCGGTACCATGCGCCCAACTCATATCAAAGTAATCAGGTTTGCGAATTGCTCCTTGCTCTTGTACATAACCAGATGCAAGATTCGGTATGATCTCGTGATTAAGATGAGAGCCAGTGTTGTGCATCCCTGCAGGAATAAAAATATGTTGAGTGACAAATTCATCATATGACATACCAGAAACCAATTCTATGATATGCGTTAGTAAATAATAATTTGGCTGTGAATACTGATGTTGTGTGCCTGGAGTAAATTCTAAAGACATATTTTTAAATAATGAAATACGATCTTTAACTGTTATTGGGAACTTAATTTTATTTAATATGTCGGGAATGATGAAAATATCTGGAATACCCGAAGAATGTGAAAGTAGATGGTGGATAGTAACTTTATCACCATCACAAAAGTCAGGCACATACTTATTAACAGTATCTGAAAGGTTTAATAATTCTTTTTCATATAATTGCAGTATTGCTATAGCAGTAATGGGTTTAGTTATCGATGCTATTGTGAATTTTGTTTCTGGAGTATTAGAAATATTAAATTCGCGACAAGCGAGGCCGTATCCTTTTGATAATACAACGTTGCCTTGCTGTGCAATGAAAATAGAGCCAGAAAACTTATTTTGTTCAGCAAGAGATGTTAGATAGTTATTAACCTTGTTAAAGTGAGAGTGGTTGTTAGTAAAAGTCTGATTGCTCATAATAAATACAATGCTGAAGAGTATTTGTTTCATCATGATCTTTTAAACTGTTCAAACCACGAAATGACATCATGCCTCATTGTTTTATTGTTTAAGATATGATGGTTAACATGAGGATATGCGATGTATCTATGTATTACATTATTCAAGGCTAATTGATGTGCCATGTTATATGATTGAATAAAGCTTATTGATTGATCGTCTTCGCCATGGAGTAATAGTGTTGGGATATTAATCTTATGTGGCCAGTAGAATGCTGAACGTTGTGTATATTCATAATTACGTTGTTCTAGGGTAATTGAACGGGAATTAAATATAAGTCGATTAAAAAAATAGCTTTCAAAAATAGGATGCTCATCGATTGTATTAAAAAAATCGAAAAGGCCTGCGCCAATAGCAATTGCGTTAGCCGTTAATCCCTGAGTCAAGCTACGGCATATTGTAATAGCTCCCCGTGACCATCCAAGTAAAAAGAGATTGTTAAGATCGGCATATTCTAAGAATTGAGCTATTTCTTTGCATGCGATGAAATCTTGTATATCATCTCCACCAAAATTATCTTGCCCCTGCCCACCATCGCATCCTCTGTTTTGGGATGTAATGATGACATATCCATGTTCAACTAACTCTTTAAATAGAAAATAATCTGCAACAGTTGTTTTAAAGACATCTTCAAAGCCTCCGCGCGCATATAAAATAACAGGATATCGTTTTGAAGATTGTAGTTGCTTAGGTTTTATAATAAATCCTTTAACTAACAAATCATCATTGCGATAGGTTATAGCGTCCCAATCAATAGTTGTATCCTGAGCATATGCATCGATGCATTCTTGATAATATGAAGATGTAACAAATTTACGATGCTCTTCTTCAAGCGTATCATAGGCATGGGGAATAAATGTCTTTTGTTCTAAAATGGAAATGCATGCAACCGGTAGTGTAGTGATCACAAAAAATAAAAAGTTGAATAAAAGAAACATGCACAATCCTTATTAACGCCACACAGAAAGAACTACTGCTGAAATAATAATACCAAGAGCTGGATAGCCAATATCAATTAAAAACAGTTTTATCGATCTATTTTCCCAAATAAATACTTGTGCAAGTGTTGTAACTGCAAAGCCGAGAACAGTGATGATGCCAAGCTCCATCCCTGAACTGACTGTAGATGAATTGGTCATAACAACCAACCATGCCATAGCAAAAGAAGCAAGAAAGTTTGCACCAAAAGTAAGCAACATTTTTGTAAGAAGAATATTAGGTGATGGCCGTTGTAGGAGTACATGATGACGCTTTAATTCTGCTACCCATATTGTGCTCCATAAGAGTGGAGAAAACCACGCAGAACCTACTACCCAAAATATGATTGCTGCAACACCAACGGCTAGATAATTTATTTGAGATAAAAAAGTAAAATCCATAACATTCCTTCAAATGTTTAATTAAAAAGTTAACTCTAAAGTAATTGTTATAAAAAAAAATAAAAGAAGTTAGGGCAAAATATACAGAAATAATAACAATATTGTGTTTGGTTTATTGATCGTAATATAATCGGTATGTTTGTAGTAAAAATAAAACACATAAGTGTTAATAAGGAGTATGTATGTCTAAGCATGATAAGAGACCACAAGACAATATGGGTCAAAATAATAATGGGCAAAAACCTCAAAACCCAGGTCAAGGCGGCCAACAAAAACCACAGAATCCTGGACAAGGCGGACAACAGAAGCCGAATAATCCGGGACAAGGTGGGCAGCAAAACCCAAATAAAGGTCAAAACCAATGGCAAGATAAAAACAAGCAACAAAATCAACAACGCCCAAACCCTAATGATCAAAAAAAGAATGGCAATAATAAATATTAATTAAGGGTAATAAGGAGAGTGTATGTCTAAGCATGATAAGAAACCACAAAATATAGGCCAAAATAACAATGGCCAAAAACCTCAAGGTGGACAACAGGGAAATAAAGGTGGCATGAACCCAAACCAAAACAAAGATCAAAATTGGGATAAAAAGGGGAAGTCTGGCGCCTGCTGTTGCAAAGATGGT
>CAZJQM010000053.1:0-5556 GCA_964548355.1 uncultured Pseudomonadota bacterium | reverse complement strand
ATACAGTTTTTGATGCCATGGAAAATCATTATCAACTTTGTCGTATTCTCCCCTGATTGGGTCTACCACATGTGCCAATCCTGAAACAGCTCGAGTTGGCTTTCTTTGGCTTACTATGACTGTATTAATATTAGTAAAAATAAGGTAAGCCCACATATTTGCTAACTTTTGATTATCTTTAAATAGTAATGACCCTTCTCCTACACCACAAGCTAATGTATGTAGAAAACGAATAAGGTCATCATAATAGTAACCTAACATTCTGTTTTGTGGTTCAAGTGCTGATGTTCCCAAAATAACTTTATCTGTTTCATTATCAGAGGTCGCCAACTTAAGTTTTAAACTTTCCCTATGAGTCCATAAAACCATATAGTTCATTGCATTAAAAATGGCTTTTACATGACTAAAAGTTAACTTGCTCAACATGGCAGGTATTGGTTCAAGTTTAGCATTGGTTAAGCGTTCACCAGGAATATATTCTTTAACAATGATACAATTATCATCTGTTGGGGGAAGAGATTTGTCAGGACGATAAGCCCAGGTTTCAGGTAAAATGAGATAATCTTTACTTAGTTGATCGCCACGCATAAGTTCAAGGCCACGTCCATAAGCAGCCATATCGGCAAAGTTGTGATAGGTATCAACAACAGGAATACTGTCACAAGATTCTATAAAAAGATGTCCTTTGCCCGGCTGTTCGCTTTCATTAAGAATGCCTTCTTGGTGAGCTAATGAATAAAGCTTTGCAGCTCTATTTCGTGGACCTACAACTCTTGCAACAAGTTTAGAATTAGGAATTCGAACTTCGTAGTTAGCACCGCCTTGATTGACTAATCCTGCAGCAGCAAGATTTTCTTTGTTTTTGGCTGCTTGACCTTGTTTAACAATACCATTTTCAGTTGTATCTAGATACCCAGATATTTTCTTGGGGGTGTGTAATAAGCCATTCAATACATGATTGTATTTTTCACTTGTATAAAACCCCTCAACAGTTTGTGCTACATCCTCAGGCATTTGAGGCGCTAATCTAAGAACACTTTTTGGAGTTATTTTAACGCGTCCGCCGTAGTTTGGATCATATAAGGTATTAATATTGTGAGGGTCATATTCTTGTTCATACGCATCCCATGATGCTGATTGAGACAATTGCGATGGTCCTGGTTTGTCTCCTTCTTCCATACCATAGACTACAGTTGTGGCAGCAATTACCATCCATGCTGACAATAATTTTTTAAATGAGATTTCCATCTTTGATCTCCTTGTTAAAAGTTAGGATTTACCTTGTGGGGGGTAGTTTCCCACAATTACTGATTTAATCAAGAACCCTCGCTCGCCCCTGTAAATTAACTCAAAACATGCTATTCTATTATACAAATTGGCAATAGCGACTTTTGTGATTTAACTTGTGGATTTCAAATGAAGCAGATAGAACAACCTAAAAAAGAATCAAAATCTTCATTCTATGACTGGATCCGTGTCTTTGGTGCGCGCGAGCATAACCTTAAGAATATCGATGCCGCTATTCCTACAGGTAAGCTGACCGTTATTACTGGACCGTCTGGATCTGGTAAGAGCTCCTTGGCGCTAGATATCCTTTTCACTGAAGGTAAACGTAGATACATGGAATCTCTGTCTTCGTATGCACGTCAATTTTTAGGCGTTGCTAAAAAACCTGAATGTGACCGCATAGAAGGCCTATGCCCAGCTATTGCTATTGAGCAAAAGACTGTAGGTGCTAACCCACGTTCAACCGTTGGTACTATCACTGAAATTTATGATTATATGCGCGTGTTGTTTGCGCGTATTGGTCTGATTCATTGCCCAGAATGTAAACTGCCTATTCAAGCAGAATCTCCAGAAAAAATTACCCAAATGTTGTTAACCACATTTACTAACAACACAGTACTTATTGCAGCTCCTGTTGCTCATGAAAAAAAGGGCGAGTTTGTAAACGAACTAATCACACTCTTTAATGGCGGCTATTATCGTTTTAGAATCGACAATGTTTCTTATAAATTTAAATCGTTAGATGAAGTTAAGTCTGTTAAGTTGGGCAAGACCTATAAACACACGATCGATGTTTTAATCGACTCTGTTGAAATTACAGAACGTGACCGCTCACGTGTTCAAGAGGGTGTAGAGCATGCATTTAAGCTTGCTAAAGGTATGTGTAAAATTATCGTTGGTGATAAAGAGCATCTCTATTCTTCGCAGCATATGTGTATTAACTGTGCTCGCTCATTTCCCGAAATAGAACCACGCTTCTTTTCTTTCAACTCCCCCATCGGTGCATGTACTGGCTGTAATGGCTTAGGAATGATCCATGAATGGCCATGGGATGAAAATGATCCAGAATATTGGAAATCACAGTATCCTGATTTCTTTGGTAAATATGCCCAAGAACATACCTGTGAACATTGTCATGGCAAGCGTCTTAATAAGTCAGCATTATCAGTAACTATTGCGGGCAAAAATATTATGGAGATCGGTGATTTAGCTTTACGTGATACACTGATCTTCTTCCAAACAGCGAAGCTGTCTGAAGCTCATCAAGAAATTGCTGCATCGATTACTAAAGAAATACAAAACCGTCTTAAATTCTTATGTGACGTAGGCCTTGGCTATTTATCATTAAACCGTTCGGCGCGTACTTTATCAGGTGGTGAAGGGCAGCGTATTCGTTTAGCAACACAAATAGGTTCGGCATTAACAGGTGTTCTATACATTCTTGATGAACCAAGTATCGGCTTACATCAAAGAGATAATGATCGTTTAATTCAAACGCTTAAAACATTGCGCGATCAAGGCAATACCGTAGTTGTTGTTGAACACGATACCGATACGATTAAACAAGCAGATTATTTAATTGATATGGGCCCAGCTGCCGGTATTCATGGTGGCAGAATTACTGCATTTGGTACGCCAGCAGAAGTTGCACAAAATCCTATTTCATTAACTGGTGCTTATTTATCTGGTAAGCGTAATATTGAAATACCAAAAAACTTACGCAAAGCGACCGGGCAGTTATTGCTTAAACATGCACGTAAAAATAATTTGAAAGATGTAGAAGTTTCATTTCCATTAGGAGTGCTGTGCGGAATTTCAGGTGTTTCTGGATCCGGTAAAAGTACGTTGATTATGGAAGAGTTAGCACCAGCCCTAGCCCGTGTACTAAATAGAAAGCACGGAGCAACTGCTGAGCATGATGATTTAGTTGGTGCTGAACAATTAGAAGCAATGGTGGTAATAGATCAGAGCCCTATTGGTAGAACACCGCGTTCTAACCCAGCAACCTACCTGGGCATCTTTGATGAGATACGTTCTTTATTTGCGAGCTTGCCTGAAAGCAATGCACGTGGATATAAAGTGGGTAGATTTAGCTTTAACGTAGCTGAAGGGCGTTGTTATGAATGTTCTGGCGATGGTGTAATTAAAGTTTCTATGCAGTTTTTAGCTGATGTGATTATGACGTGCAAAGTGTGTAAAGGTCAGCGTTATAATGCGCAGACATTGCAAATCACCTACAAGAACAAAAATATAGCCCAAGTGCTCGAAATGTCGGCAATTGAGGCAGTAGAATTTTTTGCAGCGCATAAATCGATTGGTAAACGTTTGCAATTGATGTGTGAAGTGGGTCTTGATTACGTGAAGTTAGGACAGCCTTCAACAACCTTATCAGGTGGTGAAGCGCAACGTATTAAGTTGGTAGATGAGCTTGCGAAGCGTGGTAGTAAAACCATGTATATTTTAGATGAACCTACTACCGGCTTGCATAACAGCGATATAGAAAAATTATTGAAAGTGTTAACACGCCTTGTCGACAAAGGCAATTCAATGATCGTGATTGAACACAATCTCGATGTCTTAAAAACGGTTGATCATTTAATTGATTTAGGGCCAGAAGGTGGCGATGAAGGTGGGCATATTGTAGCGCAAGGTACGCCTGCATTTGTTGCCAAGTCTAAGGCAAGTCATACCGGCCGTTATTTAGCGCCGTTTTTTAAATCGGCTTGATTGTCCAGCGCAGCTTTCTCTTTTTTCGCTTTTATACTATCTGATATCCAATAATATCCGTAATAACAAGTAAAAGCTGTAGCAGTAATAAATCCTGCGTAGTTGGCATAAAAACCAAAGTCATTTGTACTGTATATGTTTCGTATTTGAGTGATTCTCTGTAAATAATTATTAACTTCTATTTGGTTAAGTCTTTGTGCTAGTTGGTGAAGCCGGTTAAGACCAGGATTGTTAGGTGCTGGAGTATTATTTGATAATAAATTAGCAACACTTTTTTGTGAAGCTTGAGCTTCCTGTTTTAAATTATCCTTAGTTTTATTCCTGTCTATAATGTTCCATAAACATTGAAAGGCAATGGTTGCAGAAATAAGACACTTATATCTATTCCATTGCATAGTAGAATCTATATACGATGAAATATCTTTCTTAATTTCTTGAATATTTTTTTTAAGCTCTTGATTGTTGATTTCTTGGCAGTATATGGGAATGCTCATTGCAAGAGCTAATATTGATATTATCTTCTTAACCATGATACTTTCCATTATTACAACTTAATTATTTCTTGCGTTCTTGAGTTATTTTTTTAAATTTTTCTAAATCGCTTTTAAATTTTTCTTCTTTTTCCAAACGTTCTTGCCATTGTTCATTAGTAGCAAATGCCCAGTAGAATCTGTTTTTTATTGTTGGCCAATGCAATCTGAGAGCGGAATAAGCAAGTCCATTGCTAAGGATATATGGTATGATGCCTGATGGACTAGATTTGCCAAAGAGAATTGGCATAAAGGTATCAGACAGTTTTTGGGAATTATGCAATATGTTGTTGCTGTTCTGATAAACTTCTGTGCCCCAGAGAATTGAAATTCCAGCTAAAAGTAATACCAAACACGCATCTATTCCGAATTTAAGGCAAGTTTTATTACGCTCATAGCGTATTGTTGATGTATCAACAGGCTGTACTTCAGGTTTAGCATCTTGTGCAGATAATGCATGTGATGCCGGTATGATCAAAGCTAAACTGATTAAAAGAGTTTTAAATAAGTTCATAAGTTCCTTAACTTTTATTCATTCCATTATACCTAAACTACTCAAACCCTAAAGGCTTATTGAGCAGGAGCTGGAGCAGGACCTGTGGCAGCTTGCTTAGCAGTTGATGCAGGCGTCTTAGGTTGAGTTGGCATATAAGTATACAATTTATAACCAGCTACTAATAATGTGACTACAGCTTTTGCTAGTTCAAATCTTGCTTGATTTTGATCTTTGAATTTTAATCCAAATTTTACACCATCTAAGCCAATACCAATGTTTAAAGGTATTTGGAAAGGTTGAAAGCTTTCTATGTTCCAACCTAATCCAGCTTTAACTTTGGACATGGTTGCAATGGTAGAAACAGTATTTTGTACTTGTTCATAATTAAATATTGCCGGTTGAGTATATGCAGGAGCTAAAAGTAAGCTTCCTAATATCATTAATTTTATATTCTTAACCATGATAACCTCCATTATTTTCATTATTACGATCTATCGAATGTTACGCGTACTCTAC
>CAZJQM010000052.1:0-5620 GCA_964548355.1 uncultured Pseudomonadota bacterium | reverse complement strand
TAATAATATTGATTGCCAAATCTAGTGCAGTTGTGGCGTGTAGTGATAATTGCGCCACCAGAGGTAAATGCATACCAATCAACAGAAAGAAAACTTAACGTGCCACCTAAAAAAACACTAGGAGAACCAAAACCTAAATTAGGGTTTCTGTCAGGTGGTGGTGTGGCAAAAGTATTGCCGGTGGGCATAGTGAAATTAAAAATAAAGGTTGATTGCAAAGAGTTGGTAAATCGGTCTCGGTTGTACCAAGCCCATTCACCTTGCAGTATAAGATCGCCCATACCCGATTTCTTAATACAGTCTTGTGTGTATTCAGGAATTACGGGTATGACAACAAGTACGGAAAGATTATTAGTAATGCCATACAAAATACTGCTGCTAAATAATTCATAATTCTTTTGTGGCCCAAATGTCTGATCCCATGTTTCAAGCAGAACAAGATTACGTTTATCCACAATGTTTTGACCTAAGCTGAAAAGAGGGCTTGGCTCTTGAGAAGTAGGAAATGCTAAATTACCGCGATCTATTTGCTTGATGTGCGGTGGAGAACATTGTGTGGAAATAAAAAAACAAATGATTATAAAGATTCTGGATTTCATCAACGACTCATCTTACTTTTTTGCAAATCAATTAATATCGTGAATATAGCAGCAAATACTCTTAAGGCAAAAGAAGAGATGCCAAGGTGCAACGCATTATGAAAAAGAAATAGGTAACTGCTAATACGCTATCAAAACGGTCAAGCAAGCCACCATGGCCAGGCATAATACTGCTTGTATCTTTAATATGTGCTTTGCGTTTTAACCACGATTCAAATATATCGCCGGCAAATGCTAAGAGAGTTACGGCTAATGATATGAATATGAATGCACTATATGAAAGCCTGATGCCGAAAAACCAGAGCATGCATTGGAATAATAACAGTGTTAAGCAATAACCACCCAACAATCCTTCCCATGATTTATGAGGGCTGATGCGTGGCACTATTTTGTGTTTGCCTATCAAGGTGCCGACAATATAAGCTCCCGTATCAGATGCAAACACTAAGATAAATAAATAATAGAGAAGGAAATGGTACTCAGTATGCTGATTTAAATAGATCAACATAAAAAATGGCGCAACAGGATACATGGGTGTTAACACAATGAGCCATGGATTGGAATATCCATGGAGCTTCTTCCATTCAACAATTAATATCCATATAAGTGTTGCACTTAATATTCCTGAAAAGAAAAAGGGCGAGAGAAAGATAAGAGTGGCCCAAAAAATGGAACCCCATAACAAGGCGGTAATGGTACGAATCAGAAATTCAGTGAACTTTTTTCCCATAATCCATCACACAAAGGCATGAGTCTTGTTATTTAAGAAAATTAACAATGACCGTTTCTCCACGCAGCCCGTTTTCTCTATTAGAAGAAATTAACATAGCTCTTTCGCGGAGCTAAGGCTTGTGGCAGAACAATATCATTGTTATTACGCAGAAGTTCTAATGATGTTTTAGTATTTACATCAAGCTGTTTGCCAATGTACTGCTGTGCAAGCTTGTCATTTAAAACAGCGAGTTCTTGGTGTTTTTGTTGTGCCAATTCATTGTTTCCTTGCTTTTGAGCAAGCTGAGATTCAACAGTAACGAGCTGGATAATAAACGGTAGCTCATGATCTTTATATTTTTCTTTAAGATCAGTTAATCGTTGTTCGGCGGACTTGAATTTATCTTGTTCTATGTAAAAGTTGCAAACGTTAAGTTCGCTTTCAAAATTTTTCACCACACATTGATGCTTAATTACATTTACATCATCCGTATAATTTTTATAAGAAGGTTGCTTAAGGAATTTTTGAGCAAGTTCTACAGTTTGTGTAGTTTTGCTTTGATCACGGTCAGAGGATAATGTTTGATAAAAGCATGAAAGAATGCCTTTGTATGAAGCATATTCTGCCAAATCACTGCCCGGATAGAATGATAAATACTCAGTATAAAGATTTTCAGCTTCTTCTAAATTTCCTTGGTCAAAATTAAGATCTGCAATTTCAATACGCAGTTCTTTTAATTGTTGCAAATCGGTAGTTACTACCAACATTCGTTCTGCATAACGCAGAGCGCCCAGAAGATCACCTTCTTCAATTAATGCATTTTTGGCTGCATCTAATTCAAGAAAAGTTAATTCTTTAATAGCTTTATTGTCATGGGTTATTTTTTCTTCACGTTGTTTTAGCTCTTGGCGATGCTTTTTTCTACGTTCAGGTGAAGCAACTTCTGTACGCTTTTTAAGACGCTCTTCTTTAGTCAATCGTTGATGGCGCTTAGGATTTGCTTTAGGTGCAACATTAAAATTGCCTCCTCCACATGAACAGAGTAAGAATGGGAGACAGATGAGTAAAAAAGAAACAAATATATTCAACATAAACTGCCTGAACAAAGTATTAAGATCTCAATTTGAGGATCATAATAGCATATTTTTAGGTCTTGGGCAGGTGGTTAAAAAAAGAACATTTGTTTTAACCTGGCCCTGAATATGGTATCTTGGGGTAAATCTCAGGTTTAAGTGCTTAAGAAAAGAAAGCCGATGAAAGATATTGGATCCCTCTTATTAACGAGTAAATATGCCATTCAAGATCAGCTTGATCAGTGTCAAAAAGAAATAGGCTCAACCTATCCAACATTAGAAGCATGTTTGCTGGGCAAAAATTTTATAACGCCTGAACAATTAGCACGTGCCTATGCTCAACAGGTAGATAGGCCGTATGTAGAAACCATAACCGAAGCTATGGCTGATCCATTATTACTTGCTCGTGTTCCACTTAAATTTTTGCGAGATAACGTTATTATTCCGGTCAAAATAAACGGTGTAGTTACCATTTTGACTGCCAATCCTCATCGCTTTGAACCGATAGACCAACTTAATTTATTGTTAGGTGGTAGCGTTGCCTATTCGATTTCCAGTGCCAAGGTGATTATAGATGCCATTAACAGATATTACCCTTTAGAAGGTACTAAGCAGATGATCGCTGAGCTTGAAGAAGAACAAGCTGTGGGCGAAATGGATATTGGTGAGATTGAAGAAACCGATATTTTGGGTCAAGCAACCGATGCCCCCATTATTAAATTAGTAAATCACATCCTCTATCAGGCTGTTAAACAAGGGGCTTCTGATATTCATGTGGAACCCACTGAAAAAGAAATTAGTATTCGTTACCGCATTGATGGTGTGATGCATCAAGCATTAAGACCACCTAAACGAGTTCAAGCTGCTTTAGTTTCACGCATAAAAATTATGGCTAACATGAACATTGCTGAAAAGCGTAAACCTCAAGACGGTCGTATTGAAATTAAAGTTGCGGATAAGGCAATCGATATTCGTGTGTCGGTGCTTCCCGTAACTTTTGGCGAACGCATTGTTATGCGTTTACTTGATAAAACACGTACATTTGGCGCTCTTGATACGCTCGGGTTTTCAGAACGTGATCTTAAAGTTATTAAAGAAAGTATCGCAGAGCCTAATGGCATCATGCTTATTTCAGGTCCGACTGGTTCAGGTAAAACATCCACACTTTATTCTATTTTAAGTGTGCTTAATACTCCTGAAGTAAACATTATCACTGTTGAAGATCCGGTTGAATATCAGATGCCCGGTATAGCCCAAGTTCAAGTACGTGAAAAAGTAGGACTTACCTTTGCAACAGCGTTACGTTCTATTTTGCGTCAGGATCCTGATATCATCATGATTGGTGAAACGCGTGATAATGAAACTGCTCAAATAGCAATACAATCCGCATTGACCGGTCACCTTGTGTTATCAACTATTCACACCAATAGTGCGCCGGCTACCATAACCCGATTGCTTGATATGGGTGTTGAACCTTTTTTAATTGCTTCGACTATTGTTTCAATTACGGCTCAACGTTTAGTGCGCAAATTATGCCCCAATTGCAAAACTGCCTACCAGCCAGCTCCTGAAATGTTAGAGCATCTTGGGTTAAGTAAGCAGGAATTAGCAGGAATAACATTTTATAAGGCTGTCGGATGCCCAGAATGTAACCAAACTGGTTATCGTGGAAGATTGGCCATCTTTGAAGTGATGAAAATGACTCCTGAAATTGCAAATCTTACTATGGAGCGTGCTGACACCAATAGATTACGCAAACAAGCAATAGCAGATGGTATGACGTTATTGATTCAAGACGGTGTTCGTAAGATAAAACAAGGGCTTACCACTATTGAAGAAGTTCTTTCAGTTGCAACAGCTCAAGAAGAAATTCTCGAAGCAACTAGACCTGAAGAATAATAACGTACCAGCTTTTTCGCTTGTCGAGATAATGGTGGTAATTATGTTGGTGGGTTTAATAGCACTCATTTCTATAGCTTCATATACTGGAACAGAGAATAATGTTCGAGTAGAGCTTAATACATTGGCTCTTGCTATTTCCTATATGCGTCAAACTTCAATTACGAGCCATGATAAGCAACAGATAATATTTGATCTTAACAACCATAGCTATAGCTATTGTGGTATAAAACATCCATTGAGAAACAACGTGCAGTTTGGTTATATTTCCGGCATAAAAGGTCCGCCTTCATCTCCAATACATGAACTTAAGAGTGCTGTTACATTCCCACACAAGTCATTGGTAGTTACTCATCTTGGCGTTTCGTCATCAGGTACTATCTACTTGACCGACAAAGCTCATACTTGTACGTACGCATTATCCGTGCCTGTAGGCTGCTCTGAAGTTCTTAAAAAATATCGCTGGGAAAATGGCTGGAGAGAACTATGAACAAGAACATACTCTCTCTAATAGGCAAAATATGCTTGGCGTTGCTGATGAGTCTTGGTATTGCTGTATATATGCTGCAAAATGACGAGCATTTTAGAGCGACAGTAAGTACCCAGGTTAAAGCTTTTTTTAAAGATTCATTTGAAGGTGATTTAGAAGGAACATTAGTAGGTTTAAATCTTTTCTTTCCACGTTTGGTAATGGATAACATTGTTGTTACTCCTACATCTACGAGTCACGGATGGTCATGGAGTGCAAAAAAGGGCAAGGTTTATTTTTCATGGATTAACTTCTTATTAACAAGGCGTTTGGCAATTCATATTGATCTTGAAGAATATGAAGCAGATTCGGAAATTAAAAATAATGATCTGTTGCTTTTATATCATCTTAAAAAATTATTTGAGCCTCCGCAGATTCAAATAGCTGCATTTTTAAAATCGCTGACGATTAATAAAGGTGTTGTGCGTATGGTAGATAAGGAGCATAAGATTAATGCGGAAATACATGGCCATATTGATATGAAGCGCATTAATCAACTTACTAAATTATATTTTTATCTTACTGATGGAGCATGTTCGCATAATAATACACGCTATTTGAGCGAAACAGCAGGATCATTTTTTATTGAATTGAGTGATAAGGACAAAAAGCCGTATATCAAAGCAACAGCCAAGGGAAGTTGCTCGTTGCCTCATCTTGATAAACCTGTCTGTTTTATGCAGGGCTCGTGGTTATATGATCACGGACAATTTTCGCTGCACAATAGCGATCATTCTTTTACCATTGATCCAACAACAATTGACTCGTCATATCATCTATCAACAATTGTTCGTCTGCCCATTAATAT
>CAZJQM010000051.1:0-5679 GCA_964548355.1 uncultured Pseudomonadota bacterium | reverse complement strand
GCGAGAATCATTACCATACATAGATATTCTTATCACCAACAGCGCGGAAGCAAAAACATTTATGCTCTCTCTTGTTCAAACCAGTGAGCAGATAAGAACATCAGTAAAAAAAACAACTTCACGCACACAGCAACAACAAAAACCTTCATTACTCAGCCAACCCATTAGTATTGAAAATATTCTTTTTAGTCTGGACACCTACTTCCAAGCAGTACTCGAACACGGCCCAAAAATCGTCGTGGTAACCAACGGAGCTGAAGGTGTATATGTTGGCACTCCGGATGCCATTTACTTCCACCCTGCTTTGCCTATTAAAGTTATCAACACACTTGGAGCTGGTGACGCATTCGGTTCAAGCTTTGTCGGTTCACTTGCTTCTGGCAAATCAGTTGAAGATGCAATTAGACACGGGATTATCAACAGCGCATCAGTTATTGGTTACATGAATACCAAACAGGGCCTGTTGAGTATGAAAGAATTAGAACAACGAGCTCAGCAATTAGATCAGAAGCTATTGCAGAAATTTCCGTTAAAGAGTTAATCAACTACTATTTGAACGCCACGCTTTTCTAACACATACTTTGCCCAGCGCTTTTTATCTTGTTTCATTAAATCTTCAATCTTTGTCGCTCCCCATGCAACAAACCATGTACTATGACTAGCATAATTTAGGGCAACTCGACCTTCATTATCCTTAATAAAAAGATCAGTTTTTGCTATTAAAGGCCATGTAAAATCATCGTCTCCAGTATCGTGCTGAAACAAATATATCATCAAAGCTGTCCTGCCATTTTCGTCTTGCAGATTTGGATTTGCTCCGCTTGCTAGCAACAATATACCAAGACGGGCATCAAACCTAGCGGATTGCATTAATGCCGTTTGGCCAAATTGATTTTGGATATTAAGGTTAGCCCCATAAAAAATTAAATCGTTCGCTGCTTGGTTAATATACCTAATATTGATGTCACGTTTTGTAGCTGATAAAAATGGATAAAACGATGCAAGTTTTATTAATGCAGTATTTCCACTCTTATCTTGAGCATTCACACCATTTTTGACTATATCGATATCAAATTCAACATTAGCCAGCCTTAAGATTCTTTTTAACTCTTCTTGCAACGGCTTTAGGTATACACTTTTTCTTGTTTTTATTATTCTCTGTCCACGTTCTGACTTAATAAGATTATTAAACCTTGGCGATATGAGTGAATATCGTGCAATATTTGCATCAACCTCTTTATCTTTTGAAATATCAAGCAATGTTTCAAAAATTCTATATTGAATGTCTTCTCCAGCATATTTTTCTAGCTCTTGTAATAAATTAATTTTTTTTACATCTTCTATAATGTTTTTACCTGCATCAGTATGAGCTAATTCATTAAACCTTTTTGAGGCTTTAGAATATCTTGCTACATAAGCATCAACATCAACATTGAAGCCAGTAATTCTTTCAAGCATATCTCTAAGAATATCATACTGAGCTTCTTTATTTGCAGGAGCTATGAGTGCTAATGCATTTATTAGATTGCGCTCTTGGTTATTAAGCTCCTGACCTTTGGGAGCTGAACAAAATGCTGTGCCGCCAAAACATACAAGAAATATTAAAACGATCATCACTCCCCCTTAAATCCCTTAATATCCTGCCGCTCGTGGTGTTTTAATTTTTACAGCTGCTAAATGAGCTTGCGTATCCCATGGCAAGTTAAGTTTTGGATAATTGCTAACAACCATATAACGGCTATCGTCATCGAGCTTAATTTTGACGCGAGATCTTAGTTGTTCCCAATGTGTATCTGCTTCATCCACAATCATGCATGCCAAATACCGATTGGTATTTTCCACATCAAAGTAATGATTGATGATTTCTTTTTCATAGAAACGATATTTTTTACCTGCATACACAATGCCCACATATTTTAAATATTCGGGCTTTTCTAAGGTTCTTTTTTTATTTTCTAATACTACACATGCACGTGCTGAAACAGGCACATCTACATACTGTGCACTCGCGCGATGTGGGCGAACTATCAACGTTATATCTTGATCAGTTTTATTCCACATAATAACTGAGCATTGCGCCATTTGTACGCTTTGAGCTGGACGAATATAAATTAGTTTGCGGACAAACCAACCAGCTCCGCCTAAAAAACTGATCAAAACGACAAGAAATAAAGCTTGTTGGATTCTCATGCTACTCCTTTGATTCTTTTATACTAGTTTGCCACAGCATACACCCAAATGTCAGTGGTTTGCTAAAAAATAGTAATGTTCTCAGATCTTTAAATCTTGAATGAATCCTGTTTATACTTTCGTTATATATCTTAAAAAAGGAATGTTATGAAAAAGCTTTATATATATTTTTTGATCTTCTGTAGCCTGATCTGCGCTCAACTCAACGCACAAGAAAAGCAACAGCACTTTGACGATATTCTCTTAATAATCAATTACAATCATCCGCATTATATTTCTATTCCAACTCTTAAAGAAATCTATGGCAAATATTTTAAGCATATTATTTTTTATGGCCCTGCTGAGCATCCTGAAGTAATATTATGCGAGCATCAGCAAGGATTTTTTAGTTACCAAACAATCACTGATGCCATGAACCGCTTTCCTCATTTTGCTGGTTATCTGTACACGCATGATGATTGCATTATTAATCCATGGAATTTTATAGGATATGATAAGAACAAAATTTGGTTTCCTTACTGGAAAAAAGAAGCTTGGGTTGGCAACAATCCTATGTATTCGCTTACCTGGCCTATTTTTAATCTTAGACAACAATCTCACGCAACTTGGTACTGGTGGGGATCACAATGGGGACGCAATCCAGTCTCAAGAGCTTTGAAGCAATATCCTGCTCAATATAAAGAAATACTTGTTAAGAACATTGGTGCTCACCGCGCAATAGGAGCGTACGCAGATATTGTTTATATTCCTCAATCTTTAAGAAATAGTTACATACAACTTGCTAATATATTTTTACAACATAGAGCTTTTTTAGAAATTGCTTTACCAACCATTTGTCACAGTATTGCAGATAGTCGTACCTGGCAAAGACTGGAAGGTTATTGCTGGTCAGGACCAGTACTCCAAAGTTATGATATAGATTTTAATCATCCTTATAAGTTATCTTCTCTTGAAATACGCACTATAGTTAAAGAATTTTTCGATCAAGCACCTGCACCACAACCAATGCAAGAAGCATTACAAAAAGTTGCACTTAGGTCTCGTCCAATACTTGATAAAGAACAACAAGATCTCCTCACCGAAGGCATGCTAACTATGCATCGTAAAATTGTTCGCAAGTTTATGGGCCTTTAAATGGTGCATGGATTATCTTTTAACTAGGTATGATATTGCGAAAGTTCATCAATTGGATTAGCCTTACACTTAATTAGCAGTTTACTGATTTAACCCCAGTCTACATATAATTCGATTGGGGACCCTTCTACAAGGATTTTTCTAATGGTGGATACCACAACCACAAAAAAAGAATCTCAAGGCACTATCCTACGGGTAAGCGGAACTATAATCGATGTACAATTCCCTCCTGATGCTGCGCCTAATATTCTTAACGAACTTCATGTACAACTTCCAGGAAACAGTCACCATGCAAGTCAGGCAACCCTTGAAGTAGCCCAACAATTGGGTGATGGCGTTGTGCGCTGTATAGCTATCGAAAATATCTTTGGTATAAGACGTGGACTACCAGTCATCGATACCGGAGGACCCATCAAAGTCCCTGTCGGCAATAATGTGTTAGGCAGAATGTTTAACGTGCTTGGAGAGCCTATTGATGGCAAACCACGCTTAGAAGACAATAAAAAATGGCCAATTCACCGTGAACCACCATCATTAATTGAACAACGCATCGAAACAGACATACAAGAAACTGGTATCAAAGTTATTGATCTTTTATGCCCGTATATCAAAGGTTCCAAAATCGGACTTTTTGGTGGCGCTGGTGTAGGTAAAACAATTATCGTTCAGGAACTTATTCGTAACATTGCCATCGAACATGGCGGCGTTTCTGTATTTACCGGTATTGGTGAACGTACGCGTGAAGGAAACGAGCTGTGGATTGAAATGAAACAAACAGGTGTTCTTGAAAAGACAGCGCTTGTTTTTGGTCAGATGGGCGAAATGCCTGGAGCACGTTTACGTGTTGGTTTAACTGGACTGACCATGGCTGAATATTTTAGAGATCATGAGAAAAAAGATGTTCTTCTGTTTATCGATAATATCTTCCGCCTTATTCAAGCAGGTTCAGAAGTTTCAGCATTATTAGGCCGCATGCCTTCTGCCGTAGGTTACCAACCCACATTAGCTTCAGAAATGGGATCATTTGAAGAGCGCATTACCAATACGGTTAATGGTGCAATTACCTCTATCCAAGCTGTGTACGTACCAGCTGACGATATAACTGACCCAGCTCCTGCAACAACTTTTATGCATTTAGATGCAAGCACAGTACTCTCACGAAAATTAGTAGAACTTGGCTTGTATCCAGCAATCGATCCTCTTGAATCAAGCTCTAAAGGCTTAACACCACAGATTGTTGGTGAAAAACATTATCGCGTTGCGCGCAGAGTACAAGAAATTTTACAACGTTATAAAGAACTTCAAGATATCATCGCTATTTTAGGTATGGATGAGTTATCTGAAGAAGATAAAGTTCTTGTTCGTCGTGCAAAAAAGATTCAGAAATTTTTAACACAACCATTGTTTACCGCCGAAGCATTTACAGGAAATCCTGGCCGCTACATGCCGCGCAAAACCACTGTTGATGATTTTGAACGTATCATTCGTGGCGATTTTGATCATTTACCCGAGCAAGCATTTTATATGGTCGGTACCATAGAAGAAGCCAAAGAAAAAGCAAAAACATTAGCAGCTGAGGTCTAATATTCTATGGAGTTATCAATCATCACTCCAACATACAAAAAATTATACGCTATCGCTTGGATTGAGCTTGAAACAACTACTGGCAATTTTGTTATTCAGCCAGGACATGCGCCTACTATTTTATTACTCACACCAAACAACAATGCCATTTTTTGCTTAAGTAACGGCAAGCAAGAAACGATTGCTATTAAAGAAGGCGGCGTCGCCCATATTCAGCGTTATTCAGCAACATTACTACTTAATGTTTGAACACAGACCATACTGGCGCAACTTATCAAAATATTGTTTTCGATAAGTTGTAATCCACGGTAATTTATAGAGTTGCTGAATAGCATTTTTATTTTCTGAATTGGTTATCCACGTAATATCGCGCATAGTTGCGTATTGATTTTGCCTCTTAAACAACCACTTATAATCAGCTTTTCCAACCTTGCAATCTAATTCACCAGCTGCCCCGATATCAAGCAAACTTATTATCTTTGCAATTTCAGTGTCATTTTGTTCTTCAAACTTTTTTCTGATCAATTGATTACGCAGATCTTCATAAAATCTATCAGCCAGCTTTATATTTTTTAGCGTTCTCATCCTGTTTTTCTTTTGAGGCATGCGGTGTATATATGGCGTTCACAATAGGAACAAGGTCCTTATGTCTTGTCATTTTACTGTTAAAAATTATTTCCATACTCAGCACATTGTGCATTACTAGGCTTGCATATAGTAAGATCGGAAGAGCACACGTCTGAACTCCAGTCACTAATGCGCATCTCGTAT
>CAZJQM010000050.1:0-5727 GCA_964548355.1 uncultured Pseudomonadota bacterium | reverse complement strand
AGACGTAGATTTCATTAGTATTTCAGGTATTACCGACAAAATTATTTTCTATGCGAAACCAAGCCAACAAAATAAAGATCCCAAAGGGATAGAAGTAGAAAAAGATTTAAGTGATATTAAAAGTATTATGGTCGCTGAAGGTGATGCTGTAGCCAAATATGCAGGCAACTATTATGTTGAAGTCATTGTCCGTGATCACGTAGGTAACTCACGATCATTACTTATTCCGCAATCAAAACAAGTCAGAGCTCAAGAGCAAGATAATTCATGGACAAATGTTAATTTTGCCGAACTACAAAAGTTAGAAATTAATAAAGCTGATTGCAATAAAAAATCTCAATCTAAGCCTTAATCGTCTTTTAAACATTGCCTTTACCTCTTCAAACTTCTTACACTGATACTAGGGATTTTATATAGTGGGTAGGGGAAGCTATGGTATATACGCGTATCATATGGATACTTATTGTATGTTTTATGAGTATTTCACACGCTGATCAAAACTATGAATTTCCATCACAAAGATATGTGAAGCCCGCCTTTATTTACCCATTAACATTAACACAATCAGCTGTTATGACACCCAAGACAATCAATAAGTTATGCACACTTTCTTCATTTAAAGATGATATGCAACCAGAAGTTACTATTATTAACTCAACCAATACTGAAACCGAGTATATCCAAATTCTTTTTACTATCGCCTCACAACGACATACTAGAAAATCAACATCATCTTTTTATTATGCGGGCAATTTCCATATTGATCCAGCATCCTCTATTACAGTAAAACCTCATCATATAGAATCCAAAATATCCAAATTTTCACACCCTGTTTCTGTGTATCCATCTGCATTACATATTTTGATAGGTAACACATTTGCCCATCTGGACCTCAAACCATCTGGACAAACCATGTTTATGATTGTCAAAGACGGTGGAACATATACCATCAAGCCAGCTTCTATTTGTTCGAATACCAAGCATTAAACATTCAATTTCTAAAAAATGATTGTTTCAAGAGCATTTTTTGTTAAGCTTGTGATACAAAATTTAAAAAAAGGGAATATTATGCCAATCTCAATTACTAAAGAAAATTTTGAAAAAGAAATCGTTCAATCAAAACAACCTATTGTTATTGATGTGTATGCTACATGGTGCGGCCCATGCCAGTATATGACACCGGTTATTGCTGAATTAGAAAAAGAATTAGGCTCAAAGTACAAATTTGTTAAAATTAACGTTGACGAAGCGCGCGATCTTTCTATCCAATACGGCGTCACTTCTGTTCCTACATTCCTATTTCTTAAAGACAATCAAATTAAAGGCAGAGTTACTGGCGCTATGAGCAAACAAGATTTGCTTACAAAGATACAAGAAAGTCTTGGATAAGCATTTTTATACTCTAAAAATTATAGGCCGCGGATATCGTGGCCTATTTTTTTGGCTAATATCATTTAATCCCATCTGGCCTATGCAAAGAAATGCATGATCTCTTCACTCATTCAATCAAATCAATCCGCAATTAGTTCAACTATTGCAAATAGCATATTGCCCTCTTTAGAATAAAGGAAAGTACTAGTATACATCGTTACAACCTTTTAAAAGGAGACCTTATGAAGAGTCATCATTTAATAAGGGCATTAGCTCTTATAACGTTAGTTCCACTAACGAGTCTACAAGCAAGAAGCCCAAAAGAAGCGCTCAAGTCAGTAGCTACCCATGCATCTATGGCAATGGGCCTAGAATCAACATCTATTACGGTAGTTAATAAAACTGACTACAAACCACTTGCAACAGCACGCTTTAAATTCGTCGGCAAAATTGGCAATACAAAAGTACATCCAACCGGTGAAACTGCTAAAGCAATGGCACCAGATGCAGAAGTTACGTTAGTAGCACGCGACGCAGTAGATGAATATAGAGAAAAAGTTTCAGACAAGTTTTCTGAAAAAGGCAAATTAAAACGAGTACAGCCAGTTGTGCTTAAAGTTGGCCATTCTAAAAAACGTATCGAAAGACATGGTAAAAAAGGTCATCCAACACGTTTTATCGTAACACTTAAAAACGCTCCTTTTGAAAAATACAGAATTGAAACTGAAGAAGAATATGAAACTCGCTTAGAAAACAAGCGCTTAAAACACGATACACGCGTACACAAAAAAGATTAAGTTAACTACTTAATTTACAAGATCCCGTTGTCGTAACGTTTCGATAGCGCCTGTAAAGGTGTAAGTTCGAAAAAACACCCCGTAACGACAACGGGGTTTTTATTTAAAAATTTTTCTTGGCGAATAAACAGTTTATGGCCCACCAACAACGTTTTTTACTACAATCCTTTATGCTTGGCGCAAAGAGTTTATCAATTAATTGTGATTGATTATTGCAAATAGAATTTTGCATATGATACTCTCATCTATGAGGGATAACAGAATAAAACCACTATGAAGGAGTTAGTATGAAACTAAGGAATTTCTCTTACCTTATGCTTTTAGTTGTTGCAGTGAGTTCTGCTGCACAAGCTAGAATGAAACATGCCAAAGATGAAATGTCTGATTCATCTATGATGAGCATGTCAGGACCAAAATCAAAAACAGTCACTATCAAAAACAATACAAAGTATACCTTACCTAAAGTACGTGTTGTATTCGGATTTAAAGCAGACAGCAATACGCTACGTCCTCATGCACACGAAATTTTAGGTTCAGTAACCCAAGAAAACATTAAACCAGGCGAATCTATGACCTTCTCTTCAAACGATGCAGTCTTTGGTCAAGGCCGCAAGAAGGCACGTTATGTAATGCCTAACCTAAAAGGTCTCCAATCAGTTTGCCTACGTGAAATCAATCAAGGTTCACTGCATAAAACATTCCATGCTAAAAAAGCTAAACATGGTAAGAAATATAAAAAAGAAAAAGGCAATAAGATGATGACACGTCAACAACATAACTTTGTCATCAATCGTACCAATCGCCATAACGTGATTGAAAAAGCATCTAAATAAGTCAGTTCAAATACAAAAAGCCATAGGTTAACAGCCTGTGGCTTTTTTCTTTGTTAATCATCCCACTCACAACATTGTTGCATACGGAATTCCCCATTTGTTAAAATAATTGAAACAGGGGAACTTAATCGAGCAAGGGATAAAAATGAACTATATTCACAAAGGTATTATGGTTGCGTTACTTATGATAACGAGTCCCATAATGTGCCATCTTAAGCAGTCTATTGATTACGTTGAACTTACAAACTCAACCGATCATGTGGTCAAAAACATCAAAGTACGATTCATGTTCATTGGTGCCAACGATGCTTCTGACCAACATCATTTAAAAGGCAAAGTATTTATTTCACGATTAAAACCGGGGCAAACAATAACGGTTGATCCAAAAAAAGCAACTCATGTAGGCCTTATTAATCCTGTAGAAGTGTACAAACACTTTGATAACCCACGCATTCTTTTACATCGCATTGATTCTAGAGATGCTCATAGAGGTTTTGGCAAACGTGGAAGCGATGAACATACCAACTTAGAATTTATCACTCATAGGGAAAAAGATATTATCCGTAGTAAACATGATACTGAAGATTATGAGGGTGAAATCATCCCTGCGTCTTAGTATCGCGAACAGAGAATCCTAAATCCATCAATTGCTGACGCAGAGCATCGGCACGCGCCCAATCTTTTACTTTGCGAGCTTCTTCTCTCAACTCAATTAAACGTTTGATCTCAGGCGTTATTTCAACCTGCTTTTCAGCAAGCGGTTGTAACTTGAGACCCACAATATTGGTAAGGAGCTTTTTCACACCACACAAAGCTTGTGGCTGATTGCGCAAGGTACTTAATTGTTCAAACAATACGCCAAACATACCAGCCATGTTAAGATCATCTAACATATGGGCAAGCATAGCTGCTGCTATAGGTTCTTTGATCAGATCTTCAATGTTCAACTTAGTTGCACAATTTGGACAGTTATGTTCATGAAATACATAGGCTAAGCGCTGATAACTTTTGCTTGCACTTTCCAATTCCGCATAAGAGAATTCAAGTGGAGCTCTATAATAATGACTTACGTAATAATAACGAAGCACCATAGGGTCAAAACGTTTAAAAACATCTTTCAACGTTACAAAGTTGCCTAAAGACTTAGACATTTTCTCTTTGTCTATCGTCACAAATGCACTATGAACCCAATAGCGCACAAAAGAATCATAAAGTCCACAGGATTGAGCATTTTCATTTTCATGATGAGGGAAAATGAGATCCATGCCGCCACCATGAATATCGATAGGATATTTAAGATACCTTAACGACATGGCAGAACATTCTATATGCCATCCGGGGCGGCCGTATCCCCAGGGACTTTTCCAGAATGTGCCTTCTTCCTCCGCTTTCCATAAAGCAAAATCATAAGGACTTTTTTTGAGCTCATTAAGTTCAACACGCACGCCAACCTGAAGATCTTCTAATGATCTTTTTGATAGCTCGCCATAGCGTTTAAAGCTCGGTACATAATAATAAACGTCGCCGGCAACTTCATAGGCATGACCAGAATCAATAAGACCTTGAATAAAGGTAATAATGTCATCAATCGATTCAGTGACACGCGGTTGATAATCTGGAGTTACGCAGTTAAGAGCTTTCATATCTTCGGTATATGCGGTAATAAAGCGATTGGCAATTTCCAAATATAAGCTTTTATTGCCTAGTTCTTTTTCCGCTTTATTCATTATTTTATCATCGATGTCGGTAAAGTTTCTGCAATAAGTAACTTTATTTCCCATACTTGTGAGTAAACGGTGCAGCAAATCAAAAACAACATAGCATCTGCCATGTCCAATATGTGCATAATCATAAGGGGTTATGCCGCACACGTACATTGAAATGGCCCCGCGCACACGTGGCTCAAACAGTTCTTTTTTTCCGGACATCGTATTGGTAATGTGTAGTTTCATTGTGACTTTTGCGATATAAATGTATTGATATTTTTATAGAGATTAGTTCTTTTTTTCTAATATTCCCACTTTTTTTGGTCAAATTTAAAAAAAATAGTATTCTTAATCACCTAAATTTGTGCTACAACCTAGTGCATCGCATGCAAAGCATCTTGTTTTTAATCGAAGCGTTAAAGCTCAGGAGTTTTAGATGAGGTTCCGCAGTTTCACCTTATTTTTGTTACTCACGTTAGTAACATCATTGTATGATGCTTATGCACAGCAGGATGCACATAATGCATTAGCAGATACACCAATAGAAATAGGCCCTCAACCTTCTGCCCAAGCAGTAAATACAAACGATGAATCTGAAGAGAATGAAAATTCTGATGATACAGAAGATACTGAAGAAGATGAAACTGAACAATCAGCACAACAACAGCCTCTCGTACGCAGAATTACTAGAATCACACTGGGCGGCAACACCAATATTCCTAACGATGCAATATTAAATCGCCTTCCATTTAGATTAGGAGAAGAATTTATCCCTGCTAAAACAAGCTCTGCCTTGCGCAATCTCTATAACCTTAATTACTTCAGGCAAATTGAAGTCTGGGGTGAACTTGAAGGTGACGATGGACTAAATCTGCATTTTCAATTTCATCTGAAATTCCATCACCATCAGTATCGAGGCTTGGTTCTGGTTCTGAGCCACTATCTCCATAGGTACATCCGGCTTCGTCGGTCCATTGCAGGCAGATAAAGCCATCGTTGTCTTCCGGACTGTAGCCCCAA
>CAZJQM010000049.1:0-5727 GCA_964548355.1 uncultured Pseudomonadota bacterium | reverse complement strand
TGCGCTGCTTTGCCATCTCTTCCGCTTTTTTCTTACCCATCGCGCGGCGTAAGATATCAGATTCTCCCAAGCTGTAGCCTGCAATTGCCGAAGCAATTTTCATAACCTGCTCTTGGTAGACAATGACACCATATGTTTCTTGTAAGACCGGCTCAAGTTCAGGAAATAGATACGAAATCTTTTGTCTGCCGTGTCTGCGCTCGATATAGTCATCGACCATCCCTGAACCCAATGGTCCTGGGCGGTAGAGAGCGTTCACCGCAATAATATCTTCAAACTTATCAGGCTGCAGTTTGCGTAACACATCTTTTAGCCCATCAGATTCTAACTGGAACACACCAGATGTTGTTCCCGCGCAAATGAGAGCAAATGTTTTTGCATCGGCCAATGGTAATTTATCAATATCAAGCTTAACGCCATGCTGTTGTTCAATCAGCCTTACAGCGTTATTGATGAGCGTTAAGTTTTTTAACCCCAGCAGATCCATCTTCAAAAAGCCAAGACTTTCTAATTCTGTCATGGCGTACTGCGTTACTAATTCTGTTGATTTAGATGGTATGTACACAGGCAACACATCTTCGATAGGTTCTGGAGAAATCACAATGCCCGCAGCATGCTTAGATGCATGCCTAGTTAAACCCTCTAAGCGGAATGCTAAATCAAAAACCTGTGCAATCTTTGGATTGCTTTCTATCATTTGTTTGAGTCTTGGTTCTTGTTCAAGAGCATCTTTGAGCGTTATTTTAAGCTGATCGGGGATCATGCCGGAAATCATATTCGAATCGTCAAACGGAATTCCCAGTACGCGCGCTACATCTTTTACCACACCTTTAGCCATCATGGTACCAAACGTAATAATTTGGCAGACTTTATCGTGCCCGTATTTATCGCGCACGTAATCAATTACACGCTCGCGCCCTTCGATGCAAAAGTCGATATCTATATCAGGCATGCTGATACGTTCTGGATTTAAGAATCGCTCAAAAAGTAAATTGTATTTAAGAGGGTCGATGTTAGTAATTTCTAATGCCCATGCCACTAATGAACCTGCAGCAGAACCACGACCAGGACCGACAGGTATGCCGGTTCTGCGTGCCCATTGTATAAAATCACTCACCACCAAAAAGTAGCCGATGAATCCCATGCGAGTGATCAGATCGATTTCTAAATTTAATCGTGCCCAATAATCTTCGAGCCTATCGTGCGGAATACGGTCGTTAGCAATCAGTTGTTCAAGGCCTTGGTAACACAATGATTTAAAAAACGATTCTTGTGTGTGTTCTTCTGGTATATGAAATTTAGGGAAAAATAATTTGCCTGTTTCAAATTTAAAATCACACATGTCTGCAATAGCACCGCTATTCCATACAGCGTCTTGGTGATCTTTGAAAATGCTGAGCATTTCATCTTGCGTTCTGATATGCACACGACAATCACCAAATGTGAAACGATCAGGGTCAGTTAATTTGTGATGTGTTTGAATAGCAAGCATTACCTCATGCGCCTGATGATCGTGTGATGTAACGTAATGGCAATCGCCAGTAGCTATTAACTTAATATCTTTCTTTGCAGAATATTCATAAATCTTTTGGTTAAGAATAATCTGATCTTTTTGATCTTCAGGCTGCACTTCAAGATAAAAACGATCCTTGCCAAAGACAGATACAAACCAGTCCATACGTTCTTCTGCTTGTTGGTCATACCCTTGCATGAGTAAGTTTGGTATGTGTCCACCTAGACACGCAGAAGTTACAATTAAACCTTCAGAATATTTTTCGAGTATTTGATAATCGATGCGCGGTTTAAAATAAAAACCTTGCTGAAATGAGTATGAAATAAGTTTGCACAGGTTTTTATATCCAGTAGCATTCTGTACGATCAGAATGAGGTGGTAATATTTTTTTTCAACCGTTTTTAATGAAACGTCTTCGGTAAAATAAGCTTCCATACCAAGAATAGGTTTGATGCCAGATTTTTTGCATTTATCAAAAAACTTAACAGCACCAAAAATATTTCCATGATCGGTAATAGCAAGTGATTTGAAATTGTTTTGTTTTCCAAAGTCAATCAGGCGATCAAGAGAAATAGCACCATCAAGGAGTGAGAACTCAGTGTGTAAATGAAGATGGGTAAAATGTTGTGCCATACATCAAACAATATTCTGCGCTTGTTCTCTAATTTTTTCTAACTCAACTTTAATATTAATCGCTGATGAACCAATGGTAGCATCAGAACATTTTGCTGCAATAGTATTAATTTCGCGGGCAAGCTCTTGAATAGTAAAATCAAGACGTTTCCCTTTTTCAGCTTCTTGAGATTTGAGCAATGTTTGCATGTTATCCAAGTGGCTTTTAAAGCGCACGATTTCTTCATGTATATCAATTTTATTTAATTCATTATACAAAGCCATGCGCTGGGATTCTTGCCCCTCAGTGACATTGATATTAAATTCTAGAAGCTCTTTGCTGATTTCCTCTTTGCGTTGCTTCATAAGCTTGTCAGAATTTTTTTCTATTGATTTCATTTCTTTTTCAATAGCAACGCAGCGCTGTTGCATGTCTTGAAGAAGCGTTGCGCCTTCTTTTGCACGAGCTTTAATAAGTTCTTGAGCAACTTCAGTTGTTGAGCTCATGATGAGTGCTTTTAATTGTTCATCTATATTTTTTTCTTCAGTGGCAAAAATATTAGGCAGCTGAATGATCTCATTGATCGTTACTGATCCTTTAACGTTGAACTTGCTTTGTATTTTTTCAATGGCGTTTAAATAGCCTTGCACAAGATCGAGTGATGGTTCGACTGTGCCCTTAGCAAGAAACACGCTGCTTACATTAATGGTGAAAAAGATATGTCCACGCTTTAATTGCGTTTTAAGCAACTGCGTAATATCAGTTTCTAATGATGATACATAATGCGGCAGCTTGAATGTAGTTTCAAAATAACGTGAGTTTAATGATTTGATGCTGATAGTCAGCGAACCTTGTGTATTATTTCCCAATGGTATTGCAAAAGTTTTGGATGCAAAACCAGTCATACTTGTGAGCATGTTGTAGTACCTATTTTTATTAAATAATCTGTGTGATTTTTATGCTATATTGCTGTACACGTTTTGCACATCATCTAAATCTTCTATTGCTTCCATAAACTCATATGCTTTTTGCGCTTGATCGCTTTCAAAAGCCATCGTATTTTTTGGCACCCATTCAATTTCAGCGCTTTCTACTTTAAGACCGAGTGCTGCAACTGATTGGCGTATTTCATCGAGTGATTTGACAGGGCATTGAACATATACTGTTCCATCATCAACAACAACATCGTCGACAGGATGGTCAAGTAATTTTTCTAATATATCTTCTTCTGACATGTTACCAGCATTTGCTTTAATAACACCTTTTTTTTCAAACATCCAAGCTACGGCACCAGCTTCACCTAATGTGCCACCGTTTTTACTAAATGCATGGCGTAACTCTGCAACAGCCTTATTTCTGTTTTCAGTCAAAACATCTACCAATATGGCAAAGCCACCTGGGCCATAGCCTTCATACATGATCTGTTCATACTGAACGCCTGGTAACTCACCTGTACCACGCTTGATAGCGCGTTGAGCATTTTCAGCAGGCATATTGATTTCTTTTGCTTTTTCTAGGAGTAAACGTAGACGAGCATTGCCAGCCGGATCTCCGCCGCCGGTGCGAGCAGCAAGGGTGATTTCTTTGATGAGCTTAGTAAACTTTGCGCCACGTTTGGAGTCGGTGATCGCCTTTTTATGTTTTATCTGTTTCCACTTGGAATGACCGGCCATGGGTGAAATGCTCCTGCAGTATTTTATATAAGGGTAGTTTGCCCGAAATATTTTCTTTTTAAATAGGGTAATGCTTTATATGAAATCTGTCGACCGCGAGGTGTTTTTTCTATATAACCCTTACGCAGTAAGAAGGGCTCATATACCGTTTCTAATGTATCTTTATCTTCGCCAATTAATGATGCAATCGTTTCTAAGCCCATGGGTTGTCCATCGTTATGCTCTATCATTTTTTTTAGCATCATGTTGTCGATAGTGTTTAACCCGTCGTCATCAATGCCTAAAAAAGCCAAGGCTTTGGTGACCAAAGCGTCATCAGCAATGTTGTTATTATTAACCTGTGCAAAATCTCTCACGCGTCTTAAAATCTTTTTTGCAATACGTGGCGTGCCCCGTGCAGATGCACCAATGCGCAGTGCAGATTTCTTAGAAATATTCATAGTTAAAAATGCCGCACTTTGCAAGACAATCTGTTGTAATTCTTCATCGTTATAAAAATCAAGCCGTTCGATGATACCAAAACGGCTGCGCAATGGCGCAGAAATCATGCCAGATTTGGTCGTTGCGCCTACCAATGTAAATGCTGCAATAGGTAAATTCACCGTTTTTGCACCAGCACCTTGGCCGATAATAACATCCACTCTAAAATGCTCCATGGCGCTGTACAATGTTTCTTCTACATGCGCAGGCATGCGGTGAATTTCATCAATAAATAAAATTTCGCGTGGTTCTAAACCAGAAAGAATAGCAACTAAATCTCCGGTGCGTTCAAGCATGGGACCGCTGCAGATTTTGATATTTACGCCCATCACCTGTGCCATAATTTGCGAAAGGGTGGTTTTGCCAAGCCCAGGAGGACCAAAGAGAAGCAAGTGATCTAATGCTTCGCCACGCATTTTAGCAGCCTGCGTGTACACACCTAACTTTTCTTTAACATCTTTTTGGCCGATGTAATCGTCAAACGTGCGCGGCGTGAAATCTAATGCTTTTTCTTCTGCTGTTTCTTGAAGCGTAATAAAATCTAATTTTTCTAATTCTTTCATAGAATTCCTTTTGATTTAAAGAAATCCTACTGGGAGTTGAAGATTCATGCAATGTTTGTCATTGAAAAGATTCTTTAATTTACTCCGAAGCTATCACAGTCTTCTTGTGCGCTTCGCCTGTATGCCAGTGCTGCAACATCTTTTTTGTACTCGATCAATTTTTTACGAGCCAACACCGCTTGTTGGACTTGGTGATCATCACAGCCAGGAAGGAGGTTTGGCTTGATAATGAAATTATTAAAAAGAGTTTCTGAAAAAAGCTGCACGATCACATCATCAGGTGTATGCGCAATTAAGCTGAGTTTGAGCTCACATGGAAGAATGGATCTAGGCAATAATATAGATGCTAGAAGAGGGTCTCCGTTACCTATTGTTAATTTATGATAATCTGTGAGTGGAATAAGAATCTTAATTACTTCTATTCTACTAAGGGTGAGTTTTTTGGATAAGGCTAAACACAGAGGATGATAAGCGCCTGACTCACATTGATTTGGATTAGCTCCCCATTTTAAAAGCATGCGGATAAGATCAGGTGAGGGGGTTTTTGCATAAATAGCACGTTGTAAAAGGGCCATATTATCTAGTATGTGATCAGTTTGTGGGTGATCGTTAATATTCCCAATTGTTGAATAATCTGTATCAATACCGGCTTTCTTCAAAGCTGCTTGTACTTCCACAATTTCTTGCGCATCATACAGTGCTCTCATTTCTTGTATTATTCCATGACCTTTGCCTAATTGTTGCGCGCAAGCATCGATCCTTTTTTTAAGTTCTAGAGGTTGTTCAAAGATTTTTAGATCTTGGAATTGAGAGAGAAGATTTTCTGCTTCTTGCATAGAATAAAGTGGAAATGCTATGAGCAATGCGATAAAGAATTTTAATTTC
>CAZJQM010000048.1:0-5751 GCA_964548355.1 uncultured Pseudomonadota bacterium | reverse complement strand
TTGCTGGGCGCTGCAGCCTTAGACCAGTCATATGTAGCAGCTGGCAGGTTAGACTGCATGTTTTTTGAACAATTATCCTGGTGGGATGTAGCAGCTGGATCTCTCATCATTGAAGAAGCAGGAGGCAGGGTTTCAGATTACCAAGGGAATCAATTAACCCCCCATTTTACCTCTTTTGTGGCAGCGAACCCCTACATTCATGATGAATTAGTACGAATATTTGAGAAAAACAAATAGGCAATTGAAAAAATAAGCTTTTTGGCTACACTAATAATCCTAGCTTAAGTAGAAAGCCTTAAGTTAAGAAATATAGGATCTGAAAGGAATTAATCATCATGGCACGTATATGTGACGTGTGCGATAAACGACCACAAGTAGCAAATCTGGTCAGTCACGCAAATAATCGCGTCAAACGTTGGGTTTACCCTAACACTCATAAAATGCATTTTACTGTTCCTGGTAAGTCTCAAGTTACACGTGGGACTGTTTGTACCAAGTGCGTAAAATCAGGTAAAGTTCAGAAAGTTATCTAATCCAGGTGGACAATGGCAAATTTAAAATCTTCAAAAAAACAAGCTAAAAAAAATATTAAACACCGCAATGTTAACCTTGCACGTAAAACTGCTATCAAAAATGCAGTAAAAAAAGTTCTTGAAGCAATTGCTGCCTCTGATGTAGCTAAAGCACAAGATTCATTGAAAGCTGCACAAGCACAAATTTCCCGTGCTAAAGGTAAAGGTTTATTGCACGGCAATAATGCTGCTCGTAAAATGAGTCGCTTATCTGCTAAAGTTGTAGCTCTTAAAAAGAGTAAATAACTTACATACTTATTTCTTTAAATGCAGAGAAATAGAGAAGGCTTTTGTTATAATAAACAGAAGCCTTTTTTTATTGGAGGATATATGAAAAAGATGTTATTACTGATGATTCTTTTGCAAAGTTTTGCTTCAGCGGGATTGGTAATAAAAAATGAGGATGGTACCGAATCATCAATATCTGTTCGATTGGAGAGAATTCGAAAGCTCATGGCAAAAGAACAAGAACGACAAGCTGAAAGAGAAAAAGCTGTTGCTTTGTTAGTTGCAAACGCAGCTGTTTTTGTACAAAGGCGTCAAATCGTGCATAATTTGTCTCAACAAATAGTAAATGTTATAAGAAAATCACCAGATGGTGCCAACTAAATTTCTTACTATATAAAAAAATGTTATTTTAATATCACTAATTTCGATTCATGTAATGTAGGCATGGCCAGGAGGATATATGAAGAAGATGTTATTACTGTTACTTATTATGTACATGTGTATTTCTTCAGCTATGAATCAAGAAAATGATATTGATGAGCCAGGTGTTATCGTAAATAACGACCGAATTGCAAGCTATACAGGAACGCCATATATAAAAAAATTAGAAGCACTTCACAAAGGCCTACAAAGTAAGATTAACGTAGACAAAAAGCAACAAGAAGAAGAAAGGCACCAGCGTCTTTGGAATTTAGCACTTGAAACAGCTGACTTAGTTAACAATCTTGAAAACAATGTAGGAAGTATACCGGTGTTGGATGGCCAATCATAACATTATTACTTAAAGCTGAAGAAAATATGAAAAAAATTTTATTATTTTTAATCGTAATGCAAGTTAGTATGCTCTTTGCCCCTCATGAAATGTATGTATATGCTAAAGAAAAAGCGATCAAGTTAAAAAGCCTTGAAAGAAAGAAGGAACTTACAATTGCTGAAGAAATAAGTAATAAAATAAAAGCCATGATCGCAGAAGGCAAGGTTAATGAGCCATTCATGGTTTCAATACAGGGAAAAGAACGCTTAATGACCCCTTTGGAATGGTCACGTCTCAATAACTTTCCATTATTCGAAGAATTACTCAAAAAGCATCATGCCGATCCGGATAAATTCTATGATGAACCTTTACTTATGAAAGCAACCCTTTCTGGAAGTATAGATACCGTGAAACTTCTTTTAGCAGCAGGAGCAGATGTTAGTGTTATAGCAGCGGAACGGGGAAGTTGCTTACAATCTCTTCTTGGTCTGGTATCCCATTTTTACTCTTTTGATCCCACTACATTTAATCAATGTATTAAAGTTGATACTCAAATTGCTTTATTATTAGTAAAAGCAGGTGCTTGTTCTTTGAATGCATTACATGTATTGCAACGTCCGCACGTAGCTTGGGAAGGATCTCGGCTCATAGATACAGAATATGGAAAAATAATGTTCGATGCATTACAGCAACGAAAAAAAGTTCTTGCGACACTTACATGGATATTTCTTAATAAAATTCGCACAAGTACTCAAGCAAGGCCAACTGCTTTGCCACCTATACCATTAGATGCCTACAAACATATTCTTAACTTTGAAGCAAGGTTTTTATTACTCGATGCTGCTGGCCAACCATAACACTTCATTTCTTGAAACTTCCACGTAACCTATTAATATTTGTAAGCAATAGATTTTAAATATTTAAATGTAGAGGTAAGTCTATGATAAATCGTATTATCTTTTCACTCGTCATTATTTCATCTCATATAAGTTTGGCAATGGATTTTAGTTCGAAGAAAGATTGGGAAAGAGCGCAATGGGCCACTGAGGTGATTAATTCAGAAATACGTGAGGAAATAAGGGAAATGCTTCAAAGAGGAGAAGTTAATTCGAGAGTGCGTGACACAGGGCATACCCTTCTTACATGGAGCTTTTTGCATGATAAGTCCCTTTTTGAGCAACTATTAAAGGCAGGTGCTGATCCAGAAATTCCTCAGGATAATGAATGGGCAGGACAATTTACAGTACTTATGCTTGCTGCTGAAAAATATGATCTCAACGCATTGGAATATCTATCAGCTGCTGGTGCTAAAATTAATACACAAAATGATTGCGGTCTTACAGCTTTAACCTGTCTATTGAATCAATTAAGATTCCATGAAAAGTATCTTTCTAGAGAACTGTATAAAAAAAGTTATAAATGTGTAAAGTTTTTATTAAAAAGTGGTGCAGATCTTTCATTAAAGGTCCGCATGTTTGGTGAAGAAAAATATGCTATTGATTTAGCTTGTGAAATGAAATCGGATATAGCTTTGACGTTGTTATTAAAACAATCACGAAAAATAGCACAATCTATACAACAATAGTTTGCGCTTCTTGAAACTTCTTATAAGCAATTAACAACTTACGTGCTACCGATGTTGCAGCACTTGAACTACCTGTTTGTTCGATAAGCACAACCATGGTGAGTGGTTTTTGGTTTTTATATTTAAAATAAGTCACAAACCAGGCATGTTCTAAATACTTATTGGTCTTTTCTTGTAATGCCAAGCTACTGGTTTGTGCAGTACCGGTTTTCCCATAAAGTTCGAAATCAACTAACTTACTTAAGGTCATTGCAGAACCTATTTTGATTGCCCATTTCATAGAATCTTTAATAAATTCTCGTGTAGGTTTGCCGATTTCCAGTGGCGACTTTTCAATTTCTTCGCTTTCTAAAAGCCGTGGGGTAACTAAGTAACCTTCAAAGATGCTGGCAATCATGCGTGCAATTTGTATAGGCGTTGCTAGTAAAAAGCTTTGGCCAATGGCAGCAGATAATGTTTCACCGGGCCACCAACGTTCGCCCTTGGTGGTTATTTTCCAGCTGCTGGTAGGTACCAAGCCTTGGTTGTTTGTTAATAACATGTTGGCTTTAGTTCCCAGTCCAAACCGATGTGCATAGTTGGCAAGCGTATCAATGTTAAGCTGCTTGCCGATATGATAAAACAAAATATTGCATGATTTTGCTAACGCTTCTTTTACCGTTAAATGTCCGTGGCCTGCGTGATTTTTGCACCAGTGCTGGTGATTGCCAAACTTATAATATCCTCGGCAATAAATCATCGAGTCCGGGTCAATAATATGTTTTTCAAGTGCTGCACTCATGGTCACTAACTTAAAAATAGAGGCAGGGGGATAGCATGCATTAAAGGCTCTATTTAAGAACGCTTTTTTCGTTTCTAGATCTTTCCATTGTTCGGTATTGATAGGATTTAAAAAAATATTGGGGTCAAAGTCGGGTTTTGAAACTAACGCACGTAATGCTCCCGTGCTAGGATCCATGATAATAATGGTACCTGCAAGATCTTCAGGGAATAAATCTTCTGCCATTTTTTGTAAATTAATGTCCAGTGTAGTTCTAATATCTTGGCCTGCAGCTGCTTGCTCAAGCTCTTTAATAGCTAAATTTTTTCCAAGGGAATTAATAATTTTCATGACTCTACCGTCATGACCCTTGAGCGAATCTTCCAAAACTTTTTCCAATCCCATTTTACCTTCTGGCTCATAATTAACGTGGCCTAGGTATCCAACCAAATGGCTTGCAAGAGAGCCGTGGGGATAATGCCGTTTAAAATGGGTAGTTAAGCAAATGTTTTCAGAGGTTGAAATTTGTTCTGCAATCTTGCTTAATTGCTCAAAGGAAAGGTCTTGAGCAAGAACTATTTTACGGCCTAAGCGTTCGCTTGTACGGATATTTGCTAATGATGTGGTATTTAAAAAATCAGTACCGACAATCGCATCAATAATGCCTATAGTTTTAAGTTGTTCCTCATCAAGCGTAGGTTTATTAGTTCCTTGCCAATAGATAGAAGCAACAGGGCGGTTAGTAGCTAGCAATGTTCCATGAGTATCCAGAATATTGCCCCGTGGAGGTGGAATCTTTTCAATACGTAGAAAGTTTTTCTGGCTCATGGAAAAAAAGATCGCGCATTTCTATTACTTGCAATTGATATAATCGCGTAGCAATACAACCCATTACGATGAAAATAGCTATGATCAAAAAAGTGACTTTTCTATTAACAGTCATGAGTTGTTGCATTGTATTATTTTCGTTTTTTTACCATGGTGTTAATAGGGTGCAATGTATCACACATTATCGCTAATTGTTGTGGAGAAACATGGGTATACTTTTCAGTACTTGTTAAGCTCCTATGCCCTAATAGTTCTTGCACTATACGTAAATCTGTTCCTTGGCTGAGCAAATGTGTTGCAAATGAGTGGCGGATTTTGTGAGGCGTAATTTTGCGGTCAATTTTCAAAAAAGATCTAAACATTTCTATAATGCGCTGAATTGAACGTGTGGTTAATTGTTGATTGCGTGCATTAACAAATAAATATTCGGTTAATGACTCTGCCACAGGGCGTTCATTTTTGACGTATGCTATTATTTTTTCCTTGGCCTTTTCACCAAACAGAGCTAAACGTTCCCTTTTCCCCTTGCCAAGAATTCTAATCAGCTTATTAGGCGTATCGATATCAGCAAACGTGATATTAACAAGTTCAGAGCATCGTATGCCGGTAGCATACAGAAGTTCAAGTATCGCTTTATCTCTTAAAGGCTTTTTGCTGGGTAGTTGATCATCAGGGATTTTATCAAGTAGGTGAAATATTTCATCAACGCTGAGATACACGGGAAGCTTTTTATCAAGCCGAGGTCGGGCAAGTTTCAATTGTAGGTGAATACCAAACGTACGCACGAATTTTTCAAAAGATTTAAAGCATGAAAGCTTCCGAGCAATAGAACTTTTATCAATTTTTTTGTAATAGAGGCTTACAAAAAAACGCTCAAGGGCAGAGCGTAAAGGAATTTCAATACCTTCGGTATTGGTAATGGTGCTCCAAAAGTCGATGAACTGCTGTAAATCAGTTTCATAAGCTCGGTAGGTATGCGCAGAAAGATTTTTTTCCACTTTTATATGTGTTAAAAATTCTTCTT
>CAZJQM010000047.1:0-5799 GCA_964548355.1 uncultured Pseudomonadota bacterium | reverse complement strand
AAACGATTACAAAGCAAAAAATATAACTGTTGTGTACTAACTGCCCGTGGCGCATGGAGTCATACTATTACGCATGGTCAGCTCAAAAAGCATGACATTGATTTTGGCTCATCAACACCATTTAAAAATCTTACATTTAAAAAGGACCGCATCGAACATAAGGATGGTATTGCCTATGTTGCTAATGGTTCAAAAGGTGCATTTTTAACACATCTTCTTACTGAGCACAAAGAGCTTGATATCGAAAAAATTATTTTTATCGATGATAAATATTATAATCTAGTTGATGTTGAGCAAGCATTGTTGGGCATGAACTTTACCAACTTTACAGGATTGCATTACACTCGTGCAGTTGCATCTGATATGCCGACAAGAATGAAATCTAAAAAACAAGTTAAATCTGAGCCACAAAAAACTAAAACATCAATAGTGAATTAATGAAAAAAATATTGATATGTATTATTGCTGCATGTTGGCAGCTCTATGGTTGTGAAAACAGTAAATTTACTATTATTGAGACAATTCAAGAGTTCCCCCCATTAATAAAAAAACTTCCACCTGAAAAAACAGTGTTATTTTTTGATATCGACGAGACAATTGGTTATCTGACAGGTAAGACTGGTGATATAATCAAAGACTTTGAACTTGTTGAAAAAGATACACCTGCAATTATTAAAAAAGCTCAAGAATCCTATAAATGTTGTGCATTGACTTCTCGAAGTAAAAGAGACCATGCAATAACTAAAGCACAATTAGGCAAGCTGGGTGTTGATTTTAGTGCATCGACGCCATTTAGTAGCTTAGACTTTGATAAACAATTCAATGATATAGGACATGAAGAAGGTGTTGTTTATACCTATGGGTCTGAAAAGGGCGTTGTATCTATTTCTTATTTACATTGTTGCCCATTGCTTCGCTATGTAGCATGTTTAGAAAATAAAGATAAAAATTTATATAAAATGATTAATGCATATCAAACTTGGGATGCTCAACAGAAAATTCGCATCATAAAATTTCAAGCTATTTGGTATCCACATTATGCAAAAGTCACTAGTAAAAATCCTGACAATTTTAAAAGTATTCAATCAACTACACAAGGAATGGAAAATTCATGAAACGTATTTTAATATTATTGCCTCTATTTACACAACTATCTGCAGTAAAAAACGAAACTATAGAAGTCCGAACTATTAAAGGCATTTTACCATCTATTTATAAGTATCCTGAAGAGAAAAAAATAGTATTTTTTAATATTGGTAAAACTATTGGTTATTTGGGTGGAACATCGGGTGATAAGGTTGAAGACTTTAAGCTTATTGAGCAATGTTGCCCTGAAGCAATACGAGAAATCCAAGAGATACGAGAAATACAAGATGAGGTTTACTGTTGTGCTGTAACAGGGCGTATTAAAAAAGCACATGAAATGTTGAAAAAACAGTTATTGCAACATGGAATTGATTTTAGCATATCAACACCATATAAAGATGATGTGGATCCAAAGAACCTTCCTAATTTAGGACATCTTGGCGGTATTATTTATACGGGGGATGCAAAGTATAAAGCACAAGTTATAAGTCATTATTTGAAGCAACATCCTGAAATCAGCTTTGCATTATACGTAGATAATGATTCTGAAGACATAGCTAGCGTTGTTAATGTACTTCGCACCCATGTGAAGCGATATCAAACTTTTTTATATACCGGTTATGCTGATATGAAAAAGAGAGCTGCATTCAAGGCATTGATATCTCAACCAGCTCAACAGGCTCAAACAAATTCAAATACAGATGGAATGGAGAAATCAAAGTCATGAAATATTTAGCATTATTACTCTTACTTTTCCCGGCATTGAATTATTGTCCTATTCATACAACTGAAGATATCACAGATATTAAGAAGTATATTAAAGATCCAGAACGTACTACGCTTTTTATGGATGTTGATAAAACATTGATTTATTACTGGCCTGATCATAATGGGAAAGATAAAGTTTTTCTTGTTGATGATCGATCTCCTTCATTAATTAAAGACATACAACAGAAGATACCTGTCGTAGGATTAACAGCTCGAAATTCAAAATATCAAAAACAAACGTATAAGCAGCTTAAGCGCCATCAAATTGACTTTACCCAAACTACTCCTTTTGCAGATCAAGTACTTCAAGGATGGATGCATAGCAATGGAATTATCTATACCAATGGTGGTCCTAAGGGCACACCAGTGGTTGAATTTTTAATAGAAGATGCTCATCCGGCAGAGGTAGTTATGGCTACTGATGATCAAGAGGATATTTTGCGTGACCTTGAATACGCTATAAATAACTTTAATATAGAAACTAGGCTCAAATGCGGCTTAGATCCTATTCAGTTCATTGGTATCCATTACACCAGGTACAAGCAAGTTGAAGAAATGAGAAAAGCCCAGGAAGCTTTACAGGCAAGCTATTAAAAGCCCTTTTTAGACCTAAAAAAACCGGTTTTGGCGCCCCTTCATTTATGGTATACTTGTACAAACAAAATAGATGGAGGAACACCTATGAAACGTCTTATTTTATCCCTTATTTTAGCCTTTTCTTGTGCCCTTAACGGGCAGGTCCCTCAACTTGTTAAAGCTAATAAGATTAATGAGGTTTTTAGCTATATAAAGCAGGGCGAAAAAACCCTTGTTTTATTCGATATTCACTTCACCTTAGGGATACCTGTACCTGCGTATGGCCTGTATCTTATCGATAAGGACAGCGTACAGATAGTTAAAGATCTGCAGGCAAATAGTGACGTAAAAGCGTGTGCTTTAACAGCTTCTACCCCTGATAAGCTCCACAAAAGAATTAAAGAATTAAAGGCTATCGGCTTTGATTTTGCCCAATCTACGCCTTTTAAAGAAGCAGAATACACCATAGAAAGTAATAATGAGCAGTGCAAAGTTAATCATGCTCAAGGTGTTATCTGCTCTGGCTTATGTGCGAAAAAAGATGTTATTAAACGATTCTTACAAGAACATGATTATAAGCCTGATCATATCATCATCGTCGATGATAAGGTCTCATGCTTATTTACTGATGAAAAAGATACAGATGAACTTGGTGTTCAAAAAATAACCAATATCCATTTTACTCGCATAATGGGTGGCAGAGAGTTTAATGCTTTTAAGCCTATTTCAAAGATGTACAAAAAATATCCAAAGACATTTTATGCAACTATAACAGCTGCAGTTTTAGGTACACTTGCATATCGAAACAAAGAAATGTTGAACAAAGAAAATTGGTTGTGGTTTTGCTGGGGATTTAATACCGTTGCTTATTCTAGTTATGGTGCAAAAGCTCAAGCAGAAATAGAAAAGACATCATCACCTACTCAAGCATTATTGTTATATGCTGCGGGCGTAGCTAGTTATTTTAAATTAATACAAGCATCTCAAGCTGGAATACTTTGGAAAATAATGGGGCGCGCATGATAAAAAAATTAATAAATTTTACATTATTACTTGTGATATTTGCTGCTCCTATTGTTCAAGCGGGCGATCAGGATCTAAAAATAGAACAACTAGCACAAGTACAAAAAGCTATAAAACAAATTCAGCACATTAAACCTTTAAGTGCTGAACAAGTATGTGCTCTTCAAAAAGAATATGAGAATATTAACATTGGCTTGGCTGATATGGCTTCTAGAAGTGAAATATTCTATGCATTTGATGCATTTTCAGCCGGTGCATTATGGCCATTTAGTCTTCATAAACTCAAAATAAGTTTAGAAGGGATAATGAATACCGGAGTGCAAATGCCTTTTAGTCAAGCGAGTTTATATAGAAATATGTTTTTGTACTTAGCTGGGGCTGTAGTTTCAACATGTCTTGTGATTAAGGCATTTAAGAAATTGCAAGAATACAAGAACAAAAATAATCAGCAATCTCAAACAATAAATCAATAATGAAGCATCATAAGGAAAATCATGTTTAAGAAAATAGTAAATTTAATGCTATGCACAATGCTACTAAGTATGCCGTTATTGCATGCAGAAAATAGTGTACAGCAAGAATCTAAAATTAAAGAAACAACCAGAGTAGAGCAAATAGTTGCTCTTACCAAAAAGAATCCTAAAAATACAGCTGCTAAGGCAGTTGTATTGCTGGTTCTAGGTTTAACATACATATATGGCCCACATGTATTTAATAGCTTTTTTGCATCAGGAGAATCATCTCTTAATGTATCAGCAGATATTGCAGAAAGTTCTTTGAAGCAAATTGATAGAGATACAGAATCATTTAACATGAGTGGTACTGCATTATCACTGTTACTCATGGCAGGTGCTGGAGTTGTATTATCCAAGTTATGGAACTTTGGTATTCCAAAATCTGAAATCAAAGAATCTGATACCAAATCTCAAAAGCCAAGCTTGTACAATAGATTAGTTAAAGTTGCAAAGCAAAATCCATATAAAGTTGCAACCTTGATAGGTGCACCATTATTTGCTTTGTATAAATATCAATCTATGGGAATAGATTACGGACGTCATCTTAATGATGGTTTTATTGGCTGGCCAAAACAGATACCTCTTTTGCTGGGCAGTCTTTTTGAATTGCCAGTACTTCTTTCAGAAGGTAAAGTGACACCTGAAGCTGGAGCTTTCCTAACAGGTAGCGCTTCTTCTATAGCTACCGCTACATCAGCAGCATTGCTTTTAAATGAGATAAGAAAATCTTTTAATGATCAAGACGTTAAACAGACAGCTTAAAAATAAATGAGGTTATCATGTTTAAGAAATTAATAAGTACAATAATATTCATGATGCTTGTGGCACCACAGATACAAGCTGAAGCACAAAAGCAATCTCAAAAATCATATAAAGATCGATGTGTTGAAATTGTTAAAAGTAATCGTAAAAAAATTGTTGCAGGAGCAATCCTTGCAGGTGCAATTCTATGTGGCTATCGCTTTAAAGGTGATATAGCTAAGTGTTTAGCTTTTCTAGGATTTGGATTCTTTTCTCCAGGCAAAACGCCTTCAACTCTTTCAACCCCGGAGTGGTTTACATGGCGTGTTGGTGCATGCGCTGCAGTTGTAACGGTACCGTTTATTGCTGATTATAAAGTTCGTAAAGCGTATGATAAAACAAGCGAGAAAGTACAAGAAGAAGTTGAAAAGCGTGAAAAAGAACTTATATTCAGTGGTCAGAAGGCTATATAAGGAAAACGATGTTAAAGAAATTAATACGTGGTTCATTGATTGCAATTTTATTAGTGACACCATTGGCTTATGCTGCTGATATTCAACCTATAGAAATTAAAATCAAAGAAACCACTAGATTACAAAAGCTAGTGAATGATAATAAAAATGCGCAACAAATTGCTGTGCTATTTACAACATTTTGTTTAGGAATGTTTGTTCAAAAAAATAAAAATAATGATGATTTAATTAATTTATCCCAGGCATATATTATAGGGTTCGTTTGGCCATTATTTGGAATGGTGATAATGTTAAAAGGCGGAGATCATCCTGCAATTACCATAGTAGAAGGGGCGGGCATCCTAGCAGGAGCAATTACTTCGACATGCGTAGGTATTAAATTGTTCAATAAGTATCGATCAAAGAAAAATAAAAATAAACAAGCAACTGAACAAAAAGCTATTGCCTAATCTATTTACACATAAAAATGATAAAGAGAATGTCACAAAGCATTCTCTTTTTTTTGCTCACATGACGTTTGAAAAAAAATCACGTACACTTTGTGCATTATTTTTAATGTGCTAGGACGTCATGGAAGCCGCATCATCAGAACTCATAACCAAACAACTAACGCCATT
>CAZJQM010000046.1:0-5859 GCA_964548355.1 uncultured Pseudomonadota bacterium | reverse complement strand
GTTTGAATATTAAATATCGTTACTCATGCATGTCTATCTGCTGATTTGTGAAAGATATGCAATACTGATCCTTGTTTTTTAACCATCAGATTTCATATACTTAAATCAAGGCGGTGGAAAAGGGGAGAGTATGTCCGTGAAATATGCTATTGCTATGTTCGTACTAATCAGCAGTTATGCATCAATGCATGCCTGTATTTTGCGTAATGTGGTTAATAATTCTACCCGTTGCGAAATTCTTATTAGAAGTGTCGTTATCCCTGGTCAAGAAAAGCTACGCCATCCCAATGTGATTAGACGTCGTCAAAAGAACCGCACTGAACCACGTATTGTCAATACCAAAAACCAACTTGGTCTTGGTGAATACATGCGGTTATTAGTGACAGAAAGATCGCCGTTGGGAAAAACCTGTAAAAAGTATCGTATATTTGTTGATGAGAAAAATAGGCAACTTGTTTTACAAAGAAAAGATGGATGCAGTATAGGATTGCTCGAATATCAAACACTTGGTTACAAGCCAATACCGATAGACCCTGATCATTGCTATCTTGATATTTATTTAAATGATGGTGTAAACAGCCTTTATCTGAATGTTGTGAATGATCCTAATGCCGAAATAGAGCCCATCAAAAGTGTTATGGCGGAACAGGGCGTTACTGCACCTGAAGCCGGCATGGCTGAAGCTATACAAAAACCTACTCAAGCGCCTCAAGCAGATTGATCTTTGTGCAGCCAAGCTACCGTATTATTATGAATAATGGTAAGTCCCACGCTGTTATATTCTAATGCCTTAGTTGGTCGTGAGACCCAATTAAGAATATGTGGATGTCTAAAAATAATGCCTGAATCGGCAGCGCATAGATACATGGTGATATGTTTGTGCGGCACGCTACATACATGATATTGTGTTGAAGGAATTTCTGCCTGCTCAATCAGCTTTTTAAATTCTTGCAGATCTTGGGTTAATACTAGTAAGAAGCTGTCGGGTGCAGTTTCCAATCGTTGCTTAAAAAATTCTATGGTCTCTTGCGGACATTGCCATGCTTTTATTGAACCATTGTAACAATACACGTGTGTTTGAGATGATATACTCAATTGTTTGCGTATTTGCGATCGCCACGTATCTTTTTGTTCAGGTGAAATAGAAGAAGGTATATCATGCGTTGCAAGAGTGATACTGTTAGGATCCATGTTAAAGTGTGAAATAAGATGTTGCTTAAGCGCTGGACTTACTGCTTGAATAATAATGCGAGATGAATGTGGGTATCCATAAACATACTGTTCTATATGTAACAGTTGCCAGGCTCGAAATCTATGAATATAAGACCATAACTTTGATGCTGTTCTATGGGAAAAACTATATTCTTCACTCAAAAGGCCGCGTGCTTGAATAGTAACTTTATTACATGATCGTAATGGAAATGATTTTAAAATTAACCAGCCAGCTAAAGGTCCACGTGCCATAAGATCATAATTATTAAATCTACGTAAGAGCTTTTTAAGCGCGCATGCTTCATATCTAAGTGTGAGCTTTCCTAAAAAAGGAAAGCGTTTAAGAATGAAAATATTTTCACTGCCTAATTCAGCATTGAGCTGATTCCGCATATGGGAACTTAAAGGAGTTCTTTCAAAACTGATAAGAATAACGCACTGATATTGTTGTTTTAATTGCAATAATGGTTGTAAAACTTGTCCTTGAAAAACAGAATTGGTAACACTGTCATTAAGAACAAAAATTAATGTTTGTGCCATGATTAACTCATCTTGATCCAGCGAGTTGTTCTGCCTTCAACAACATTCCAATTAAGATTCTGCAAAAAGCGTTCAATGTATTGTTTTCTATTAATACCAAAATCGATCATGTAGGCGTGCTCATAGGCATCAAATACAATCAAGGGAAGAACAAGAACGGGAACGTATTGGTTATGCGTATCAAGAACAAAATTATGAACAAGCATATCGTCCAAGCTATAGGCTGTAATAACCCAACCACGCGCACAGCTTGCGCATGCATTAAAATCAGCAAGCCAATTTTCGTAAGAGCCAAATGATTTTTGTAACAAAGCATTTACTTGAGGACCTACTTTATCATGAGCGCCAGAAATATTTTCAAAATAAAGTTCATGCAGTATCGCGCCATTATAAGCAAATGTTTCTTCCACTTTTAATTCTCTAAATTGAGAATATGTGGCGTTAACATTAGTCAGTGGGGCGCTTGCTAAGCCATTGGCAATTTCGTTACGTTTATTTACATACCCGTTATATAACGTTTTATGAGCAGTTACTTGATCATTACTTAATCCACGGATGTCGTTAAAAGCTGTTGCAATGTACGTAGGAATTGCGGGAAATGCAGATGCGAGTTTAGAATTATCTCCATTGATGCTTGCAAGAATGACACATAATGAGATGGCGCACAGAATATATGTACGAGATATTTTCATAGATCTCTCCTTAGATGGGAACAGAAAAATTATGATTTCTTAATCTGGAATAATCAACGCCAAACGTCAACTAAATTAAGTGCACTGTGCCCCAAGGTTATTCCTAAACGCAAACGTCCTGGTTGTTTGGTAACGGGTGGTTTAATTTGTGGATCTTTAGAAGCAAGAGGTGGGTTAATAAATGGTGCCTCATCAGAGTTATGTGGTGTTAAGATTCTAAATAAGCTCCGTAATCTACGTTTACTTTGTTCGCCTTTTTTTGATTGTCCGCGAGTTGCTCTATGGTGTTCTAGCGAACTTAACAGTTCTAAATCAGAATCAAGCATAAGAATTTTGTTTTCTTCTATGTGTTCCATCAAACGATAATCAGCAAAACTTTTTGGAGCACATGCTGGCAATATAAGAATGAATAACAGCAGAATCAAAAAGATACGCATTATTCTTTCTCCCCTTTATTTCCCCATCATTAAAGATAGCGTTTTAGAGCATGATTTTTCTAGAGTTCATATAAATCTCTGCCATTGAACACATCTTTTGTTCTATGATTGAAAAAATGTGAAAGGAATTTTTATGATCATACTATGGTTGCTGCTACTGCTCAGTATGGGAGGAAATATCATGGGAAAAGAGAACAATGGTTTTAAGTTAAGAAGCTCTGTATTTGTCGATGGCCAGGCAATACCTAAAAAATTTACCTGCCAAGGAGAAAGCAAAGGAATTACTTCTCCTGATCTCCAGTGGTCTGGTACTCCAAAAAATACCACAAGTTTCGCATTAATAGTTGATGATCCAGATGCGCCTCATGGCAACGTAGAACCTTTCGTACACTGGGTATTGTTTAATATTCCAGCAACTACTACCGAATTTAAAGAGGGTCAAGCTCAGGGCATTAATGGTACAACAAGTTTTGGTCACAAAAAATATGGCGGCCCATGTCCACCATCTGGCAATCACCGTTATTTCTTTAAATTATATGCGTTAGATACAAAACTCGATCTGTCTGAAGGTGCAACAAAAGCTCAAGTGTTGTCTGCTATGCAAGGGCATATTTTAGGCCAAGCAACGTTAATGGGTACATATCAAAAATCATAATGTCAGGGAATGCGTGAACTATATAAAGAAGTTTGAAGATATATCTATCAAAGATATTGGCACGGTTGGTGGCAAGAATGCTTCATTAGGTGAAATGATCACCCAGTTAAGCCCGCAAGGCATTTTGATACCTACCGGCTTTGCCGTGACTGCACAAGCATATTGGTATGTGATTAACTCAAATAAATTGTTAGATCAGCTACAAAAAATTATGGCCCAATTTACCGATAAGCATGATTTAGAAATGCTCAAAAAAGTTGGTGTACAAGCTCGTGCATTAATTGAAAAAGCGACAATACCACCTGATCTAGCACAAGAAATAACAGCAGCATACGCAGAATTATCCCAGCATTATCGCATGGTCAATCTTGATGTGGCAGTACGGTCTTCAGCTACAGCAGAAGATTCGCCACAAGCTTCTTTTGCGGGACAGCAGGATAGCTTTTTAAATGTTCGTGGGGACAAAGAACTTCTTGAAAGTTATAAAAAATGTATCGCTTCCTTATTTACCGACCGCGCCATCATGTATCGTATCGATCGCGGATTTGATCATTTTAAAATGGCAATTTCTGTCGGTGTACAAAGAATGATCCGATCGGATTTAGCAAGCTCTGGTGTAGCATTTTCATTAGATACTGAAACCGGATTTAAAGATGTTGTAGTTGTTACTTCATCGTATGGCTTGGGAGAAAGTATTGTTAAAGGTGAAGTAATACCTGATGAATTCACAGTATTTAAGACCATGCTTGCGCAAGGATTTTCTGCCATTATTCGTAAGAAGCTTGGCAGCAAAGAAACAAAACGCATTTATGCCAAAACGTCGGACATTCAACAAGTTTCTGTTCCTGAAACTGATCGTCGCATATTTTCATTATCTGATGATGAAATCCTCAGGCTTGCAAAATGGGTTGTAGTTATAGAAAAACATTATTCAGACCAAGCAAAGCATTGGTATCCGGTTGATGTTGAATGGGCAAAAGACGGCAAAGATGGCAACGTTTATATTATTCAAGCGCGTCCAGAGACAGTTCATGCCCATGATGTACACGGTGATAATCTGGTAACCTACAAACTTACTAATGACGGCATGAAAGCAAAAATATTGGTCTCCGGAGAGAGTATTGGGCAAAAGATTTCCCATGGGCCAGTGCGTCTTGTAGAGTCTGCACAGCATATGGCAGAACTTAAAATTGGTGAGATTTTGGTAACTCATATGACTGATCCTGATTGGGTACCAATCATGAAAAAGGCTTCTGGTATTATTACAACCAGTGGTGGAAGAACATGCCATGCAGCAATTGTCAGCCGAGAGTTAGGTATTCCTGCAATTGTTGGTGCGGTCAACGCTATGGATGTGCTCAAAACGGGGCAAGAAGTGACCATAGATTGCAGCTTGGGCAAAACTGGTTATGTGTATGAAAATAAGATTCCATTTACGGTTGAAAATATACAAATAAAAAAACTGCCACAACCAGCAGTGCCCATTATGGTTAATCTGGGTATGCCTGAGCAAGCATTTACGCTTTCTTTTATGCCAGTGTCTGGTGTTGGATTAGCGCGTTTAGAATTCATTATAACTAACACAATTCAGATACATCCTATGGCTATTGTTGAACCAGAAAAAGTAACCGATCCCAAAGAAATAAAAAAGATTAAAGATTTAACCAGTGCATATAAAGATGCGCAAACATTTTATATCGACTCGATGGCGCAAGGAATTGCAACTATCGCAGCAGCTTTTTATCCACGGCCAGTGTATGTGAGATTGCCTGATTTCAAAACGAATGAGTATTGCAATTTAATTGGTGGTGAATATTTTGAGCCCCAAGAAGATAATCCCATGATGGGTCTTCGTGGTGCGTCACGATATTATCATGAAGGATTTAAAAAAGCTTTTGCATTAGATTGTGCGGCAATTAAGCAAGCACGTGAAACAATGGGATTAATGAATATTAAGCTGATGATTCCATTTGTACGTACCGTAGAAGAAGCTACCAAAGTATTGCAAGAGATGGGGTCCTCAGGCCTTGTGCGAGGCCAAAAGGAGCTTGCAATTCTTATGATGTGTGAAGTTCCAGCAAATGTTTTGATGATTAATGAATTAAGCCCGCTTTTTGATGGCTTTTCAATAGGATCTAATGATCTTACGCAATTTACGCTTTCAGTTGATCGCGACTCACCAGCAGTTGCACCGTTATTTAAAGAAGATTCTGAACCGGAAAGAAAAATGCTCTCACTAGCTATTCAAGGAGCGCATCGTAATAGAAAATATATTGGTATTTGTGGACAAGCGCCTTCTGATTATCCTGAGATTGCAGAATTT
>CAZJQM010000045.1:0-5893 GCA_964548355.1 uncultured Pseudomonadota bacterium | reverse complement strand
AATACGTCTGCTTTCATGGCGTTCAGTGCCAAGAATAAATAAACCACCCAATGCACGAGACTCTGCTGTCAGCTTAATATCTGTACCACGACCAGCCATGTTGGTTGCAATAGTGATGTGTCCTGGCTGACCTGCAAGTGCAACGATGTCCGCTTCACGTGCGTGGTTTTTAGCGTTCAGCACTTCGTGTGGAATACCATTGACGGTCAAAATGTTACTTAATAATTCTGATGTTTCAACAGCAACTGTACCGATAAGCACTGGCTGACGGCGCGCATAACGCTCTTTGATATTTTCCACAATCGCTTTGTACTTAGCACGATTGGTTAAGAAAATAAGATCAGGTTGATCTATACGAATCATTTGTTGATTGGTTGGAACAGAAACAACATCAAGTTTATAAATGTTGTGGAATTCTTCAGCTTCTGTAGCAGCCGTACCGGTCATACCTGCCAACTTTTTATATAATCTAAAAAAGTTTTGCAGAGTAATGGCCGCAAGTGTTTGGCTTTCACGTTCGATTGCAACTTTTTCTTTTGCTTCAATTGCTTGATGCAAACCATCACTATAGCGTCTACCAGATAAAACACGTCCAGTAAATTCATCTACTATTAAAACTTCGTCATCACGCACAATATAATCTACATCTCGTTTATATAATGCATGGGCACGTAATGCTTGGGTGATATGATGCAATGCGGTTAAGTTTGCAACATCATATAAGTTTTCCAGTTTTAAAGCTGATTCTACTTTATCATTCCCAGTTTCGGTTAACTGCGCAGAACGCTGTTTTTCATCAACTTCATAATCTTGATCTTTAGTAAGACGCGCAACAACACGGTCAGCTTCTAAATATAAACGGCTACCTTCGTCGGTAGAACCAGAAATAATAAGCGGTGTACGTGCTTCATCAATCAAAATCGAGTCAACTTCATCGACAATTGCAAAGCTGAGATCACGCTGCACATAGTCTTCCAACCTGAATTTCATATTATCGCGAAGATAATCGAAACCCAATTCACTGTTGGTAGCGTAGAGAATGTCAGCTTCATATGCTTTCTTTTTTTCTACATCGCTCATCTGGTTTTGTAAAATACCGACTTTCATGCCTAAATGTTCATAAATAGGGCGCATCCAATCAGCATCACGGCGAGCTAGATAATCGTTAACGGTTACTAAGTGCGAGCCTTTGCCAGACAAGGCATTTAAGTATAATGGCAAAGTTGCGGTAAGCGTTTTACCTTCACCCGTTTTCATTTCAGAAATTTTACCTTGATGTAGAACAATACCACCCATAAGCTGCACATCAAAATGACGTTGCCCGAGTTTTCTTTTACTCGTTTCACGCACTACAGCAAAAGCTTCTGGCAAAATATCATCTAAAGTTTTGCCTTGAGCTAACTGCTCGCGAAATTCGATAGTTTTATGGGAAAGTTGTTCATCGGTTAATGCACTGATTTCAGGTTCAAATGCATTAATATGATCAACAATAGGCTGTAGTTTCTTGAGTTGGCGGGCATTGGCAGTACCAAAAACCGCAGTTAAAATTTTCGTAACAATCATATGAATAATCCAAAGTAATGAGAAAGGCTTTAAAATACGTAAATTCTCTATGTAATAAGGGGATTTTAGCAGAAAACGGGTCTATCGACAAACCCGCAACATTTCTACCGCCTTCTTGCACGCAGATGCTTTTCTTTTAAATAATCCATCACACGCTTATAGCTTATTGCTGGATCTTCTTTAAGGTATTCCCATGTTCCTGCAGAAAGTTCAAAGTGCCTATCTCTTTCACAAGTAAAACAGGTAATAAAACCAAAATGATCAATGAGGAGCTTTTCAACACCTTCAGCATGGGCATCCCCTACATACAAAAAACAATTCTCCTTAGATGCCAAAATCATTAATACAAAGCCTAAATCTGCCAATTCACTTATGATAAGCTTATGCAAAGATCCATTTTCCATTTCCCAGAATTGATCCAATTTGTGGCCACTTTCCTCTTGAGATTGCCTGTAGATAAGGTAGTCCTCTTTATGAAGGTTGAAACATTCCAAGGCCCTTATAAATATATAAGTAAACTTTTGCTTCCATCGATTCCAAAGATGGCTGATTTTGATTTCAGTTTCAGGATCATCTAATAACTGGGAATAATAGAGGAAGAAATTATCCCACTTACATGCAGAATTATATATCTGCTCATAAGTAAAAAGAGAACACTCATTCATATCAATTGTTTCCCTCGATGCCCATGCTAAAGCAGCTCTTTTTATACAGTAATCTCGACTATCAAACTTTTCTACTTTAAATTTGCCTTTTTCATGTTCTTTATCGAGCAACTCATCTAGTCTTTGAAGCATCATAAAATAGGAATAATCAGGGATGCCACTATCTTCAATTAAAACTGATTTGACTTTATATCGCTTATCTTTAATTGAATGAACAAGTACTTTTTCTGAATCAGAAATACTTTGCATTTTTATATGCCAATCACCAACAATATCTACACATTGATGAGTCCGTGGATGAATGAGTCTTCTGTAGCTAACTGGGTAGGTACATACGTCCTGAATGAAGAACAAAATGGTTAGAAATAAAAGATAGGTATACATGATCCAAAAACTTAAATTATGCTGTTTTGAATAGCATAACGCATTAATCAACAAAACAAAAAAGGGTTAGATTTTGAGATCAACCGACTCAGACTGAATCATCACATTCAGAGTAATAGCCTTAGTTGCTTCTTTTGGCTTACACAATTTAAACACTTGTGCAATTTTGTTAGTTCCCATATTATCTGGAGCTGAAAAAGCTTTAGTAACACGGAAATATACTTCTTGCTCGTCTTCGCTACATTCTTTTTTAGTTACCATCGATGATTTGTCCATAGATGTTAGATTAGCAGCTTGTATTTCTTCTATTACAAAGTCATTAAAAGAAAGATTTAATGATTTAAGCGAAAGAGGCAAATCAAACTTTCTAGCAGTCATGCCTCTTGTCTTTCCCGGAGTTATAAGTAAGCGGGAACGCGAAGTAGCTAATTCAACAAAGTAGGTTGCCTTAGTATCATTCTTAATGCTTAATGAATAATACATACTCGGCATCAATACCATCTTGTTGCCAGTCATGTTCATAGTACCCTTACTGGCTATGACACCACCCGATTGTTGAGATGACCCTGCCTGTGTAACATTTCCTTGAGCATCTACCTTTGGCCAGTCTTTAAAATTAGCAACGTTTTTGGCATCACTTAAGCTGCTCATCAGAGCTAATATTGCTATAACTAATAATTTCATTATATATCCTTCTTTTTTGGGCTACTTTTAAGGAGAATAGGGAACTGTTAACGAAAGAGTCAAGAAAAATGAACTCAACGTTTTTATGAATGATGTTGCTTCTGCTGATAGTAATAGCGCTGTTGTGCCCATGTAATACCTTTATAGGCAACAATACCCCACAATGCTCCCAGAATAAAGGGCGAGACTGAACTAACTTCTTCACGGGATTCAATACAACATTTGTCTGAGTCAACCAATGATTTCAGCATGGGCATTTTATATTGATTTGCAGCATATTCGGTTATGTCTTTCACCAATTCTGCACTAACGCGCAAACCATTGTTACCTAGATAATTAAGCCATTCATAATATTCCTGGCATCTCTCATACCTTGGTTTATTAACACAGTCTATCCCAGGATGTCTCAATACGCCTTGCATAAAATGCCAACACTCAATCGGTGACAATATCTGAGTAACATTATGAACATACGATGAATAATAGGCTAAACGTTCTTCATCCATTGAATAGGTGAGAGTAGGCATCAATATACATAGTGCAAAAATTTTTAATTTCATAAAACCTCAATTTAAAGAAACAACAGTCATTTGACGAACAGTACCACCCTTTTGCAGCCGTGCAGAGCAAAAGCCTGGCTTACACATGGTACATAGATAATAGCTTTCATTAATTGCTTCTTTTTTTATGCCTAGCTCTTCTAATTGTAAGCGGTTAAATTTTCCAAGATCAAAAAAAAGACTTTGTTCCCTTTTTTCTATCGTTTCTTGAGCATAGGGAAATGGTTTTAAATGAGTAAGAAAGTCTTCTTGGATTTGATAACAACAGGGTTGAGCACTAGGACCTAAAAAAACTTCTAGATCTTTCACTACAGTACCATAATCCCGCTTCATACGTTCAACAGTATTTTGTGCTACAGATGTTACCGAACCTTTCCACCCAGCATGGGTTATCCCAACAGCTTTGTGTTTTGTATCAAAAAAAATAATGGGCAAACAATCAGCAGTCGCAATACCAAGTCCTACGCGTGGTACTTGAGTTATAAGAAAATCACCGTCATGAACAAAAGATGGCAAAGCAGATGCAACGTCTGAAGCTGTAACTATTTTACCAACCGCGCTATGAGTTTGATGAAGAAAAACAAGTTGCTTAAGATTCAAAGTGCGTTGCAACGTATTAAATGGTGATTTAGTGAGTACAGAAAACCCTTTAAACAATGCAGGTGTAAAAGAATGCTGAGCGGAACCAAAAAAAATTGAGAACTGTTGTGAGCGATGAATTTGCATAAAAACTCAATATAAATAGGGCTATTAACGCCTAGATTATCATCAATTATTCAACATTGCCATAACACTTTTCTTGTTAATAATTATGCCCAAACCTTATACTCAATGTTAGGGAGAGTGGGGATGAAGCGATCTATAATTTTGATTCTTATTTTCAATTCAATACACGCAGATGAGCCATGGCAATTACCAGCTCAATATCTGCGCTATGACCAAGTTTGCTATTTAACAGCGCATAATGCTTATTCAAGCAAGGCTGAAGGCTTTAACATTTATTATCAGCACACATTAAGTATTAAAGAACAACTTGCTTATGGCGTGCGCGCATTCATGCTTGATACCTACTTTTACAAAAATGACGTGTATTTGTGTCATGGATCGTGCTCAACATTTGGTGTTTTTAAAGATATCAAATCTGGCATCAAAGGCGCAGTCGGTGGTCGTATTTCGTATAACAAGTTTGCTTCTACGATGCATGAAATAAAACAATGGCTTGATAAACACCCGAAAGAAATAATCACTATTATTTTAGAAAACTATGTACCTATTCATCATATTAAAGCGGCACTCGATACGATCCCAGGACTTACAAAAATGATATTAACCAGTCGTGATTGGGATCCGGTGATGCATAATGGCTACTGGCCCACACTTGCGTGGATGCATAAAAAAAATAAACGTATTATTGTTTTTGACAGCTTTGAGCAACATGAGCGTTTTGGATTTTTCTACCAATGGTTTTACACAGTAGAAAATCAGTTTGGTACGTTTAACTTTGCAAAAGCAAGCACAGAAAGAAAAGAGTCGCGCAATGCTTTTAAGTATGCTCTACAACAAGCTTGCACATATCAAGAAAAAACAAGGGCACAGCTTCTTGCGCAAGCCGCACGCACACGACGCTTATTCGTTCTTAATTATTTTGGAACCATATCATCATTTAGTGCACACAAAGATAATTCATACGAAAAACTCAGTAAGCTGGTAACTCATTGCAAAAGTAAAGGGCTTGCTCACAAAAAGAACCCAAATTTTATTGCGCTCGATATGATCGGTAAAGGAGAACCACTTAAGTTAGTTAATAAGTTGAACAGGACAGCACAAAACTAATTAAGCCCGTTTGCCCCATTGCCCCAAAGTACCTTTCTGTGATATAATGCTTTTACATGGAAAGGATATCAATGAAAAAAGAAATAACAGTGCGCCTTGATTCACGCAACAGAGTTCATTTAGGAAAAGTTTCTAAAAAACTTCATCAAACATATAAAGCCTATGAGAAAGATGGCAAGATAATTCTGGAGCCATATGTTGAAA
>CAZJQM010000044.1:2189-5907 GCA_964548355.1 uncultured Pseudomonadota bacterium | reverse complement strand
GCTCTTTAGATATGCCTTCAGTAAATAATAGATCAAGTTCAACTTTTTTGAAAGGGGCTGCCACCTTATTCTTAACAACCTTAACTACAATACGGTTGCCAAAGTGCTCTTCATTCTTCTTAAGACTGGCAATTTTGCGCACATCAAGCCTGACCGAGGCATAGAATTTCAAGGCATTACCACCGGTTGTTGTTTCCTTATTAGCAAAAGGCATGGAGTTAATGGTATGCCTAATCTGGTTAATAAAAATCAAGATAGTCTTTGATTTGTGGACCACAGGGGTTAATTTACGCAGCGCCTGAGACATTAAACGAGCCTGAAGACCTACATGGGCGTCCCCCATGTCTCCTTCAAGCTCTGCTTTAGGCACTAAGGCCGCAACAGAGTCAATAACTACGATATCAATAGCTCCTGAGCGGACAAGCATTTCTGCAATATCCAAGGCTTGTTCGCCGTAATCAGGCTGGGAAACGATTAAATTTTCTACATCAATGCCCAATCTAGCAGCATGAATGGGGTCTAAGGCATGCTCAGCGTCTATAAAGGCACAAATTCCGCCTCTTTTTTGAGCTTGGGCTATAGCATGCAGGGCTAATGTAGTTTTACCTGAAGCTTCGGGACCAAAGATTTCAATTATTCTGCCAATTGGGAACCCGCCAACCCCTAAAGCTTGATCAACTAAGATTGAGCCACTAGGAATAACATCGATTTTTTGATTTTCTGATTGACCTAAGAGCATCACAGATCCCTTACCATAATGCTTATCAATCTGAGCAAATGTAGTTTCTAACGCCTTTCTGCGTTCAGTAAGGTTTGAACCTTTTGAACTTGAGGCTGATTTAACTTTTGTGTCGCTTTCCACTGTCTATCTTTCTTTTTGATTAGTTGTTCTCAAGGGCTTTTTCATTCACCTCTATTGTAGCATCCCTATTCAAAGAAGCAATGAAACCAGCGACTACAAGCCCGCTATTTCGCTGAGCCAAATCAGAGTAAATTTCAGATTTTTTGGACTCAAAGTTCTTATCATCAACAGATTCAAGAGCATCAAGTCGGATAAGATAACCATGCTCTCCAGACATATGGGTAAGCATCATGGATTTGTTTTCCATTTGTAACATTTGGGCTACAGGTAGGTTTTCTTTAGATAATTGTTCTACAGCCTTAGTATTATCGCGCTTGATCCAATCTGTTGTTCTGACATGTGCATCATACTTACGGGCAATATCGTGCAATGGCTTAGAACTAGCTTCTTTTTTTGCCTCTTCCAATTCAGCGGCCAGCGCTTTTTTGCCAAGCTTAGTGTGAAGATCGTGCAACATTCTATCATGAACATGCTTCAATTCAGGCATGTATGATTTTTGAATGTCGGTAAGTTGGACCAAATATCCACGATTCTTATCCTTATAAAATCCTAACTCACCTTTATTCTTAATCTTAAATAAGCGCTGATGAGCCAATTTATCATCAAGTTCAGCATGTTTAATGATTTTTTCGTGAGCATGCTTTTCATGTATTAATACATCTTTTTTATCCAGGGCATGTTCAATGCGTTCCATGTCCTTATCAAATTTCTGTTTAAATGTTTGGTGTAAAAGATGTTCTTTAATCTCGTGATGTACCGCATGCAACTTCTTATACTCAGCAGACTTACGATCAACGCGCTGTATAATTTCAAAACCACGAGATGTTTGTATCACAGGCGATATTTCATTATTTTCTTTAAGTGCAAAAGCTGCACGCGCAAATGCCTCATCCTTAATATCATTACGCGCTATGTAGTCGATCATACCGCCTTTTTTAGCCGATGGATCCTGCGAAACTTCTTCAGCCTTTCTACCAAAGGATTGTGGAGACTTAACTAATTCTGCACGCACCGTTTCGGCTTGTTCTTTCACTGAATTAATAGCAGAAGGATCTTTAACAGCAAATACTATATGGCGAACTTTAATCTGTGCTGGTTTTTCAAGATACTTAGATTTATTAGCATCATAATATGCTTTGATTTCTTCATCATGAATACTAATGCCATAAAAATCTGGATTAAATTCCCAAACATAGCCAGATCGCTTTTCAGGAATAAAGTAGCGTTTAGATTTTTTATTCTCTTCATCAAAAAAGATTTGTACTTCTTGCGGCGTTGCATGTTTAATTTTTTCTTTCTTGATAACTTCATGCAAAGAGAAGGTCACAATCGAAAACTTTTTTCCCAAATAGTTTTGTACAAATGCATCTTTTACAGCAAACTTTGGTACATATGCTGAAATCGCAACAATATCTTTAACACATTTTCTCTTGAGATTTTGTTCTACAAATTGTTCGAAGTCAGCAATAGAAAGACCTTTGTTGCGAAGTAATTTATTGATTGTTTCACTATTAAGTTCACGAGAAGACATGACCACATAGGGAGGAATAAATTCTGAAAGCTCTTGGATCATATAATATGGATCACTGAGTTTAAAAGCCACATACTCTTCATCAAGCGATATCTGCATTGGCTCAGCCACACGATCAAGCAAAGCATCTTCGATTAAACTATTAAATGCCCACTGTTGCGGATTAATACGGAGCATATTCACATCAAAAGGAATTCCCATTTGTTCAAATTGATAGCGCATGAGTTCGAGTTGTGCCTGCTTCGCTTCAACTCTTCGCATAAATTGTGGATACTCAATGGTTTCGCTATTAATACGCATAACCCACGAAAATCGTGATGTTTTTTTAAAAAGCGCTGGCAATCCAAAACCGCCTATCATTGCAAGAAATACTAACCATATAATCGTTTTATAAAATTTTGTATGCATTTTTTTTCTAAAAAATGTGATCATTAACGTCCCTTAATTCTAGGCTAATTCCACTATCTGGATACCACGTATTTTTTCATACTTACTAATTTTTGTAACTACTTCATCTAATGCTTGGCGGCTATCATACGTGCGGGTTACCACTTGATACCATGGAACCATTTTACCGCGCGCTGTTCTACTATGTCTCTTACGTAATTCAACATTAATTTTCTTTTGCTCAAGGCGAGCAATAAGATTACGTGCCTGCTTTTCTGTGCCAAATCCTGCAAGTTGTGCACACCATTTCTTATGTGCTTCTTTTTGACTGGCGGGTTTTACAGCTTCTGCTGCGTAAGTGGATGGTGTTGTATCAGAAGCACTTTCTTGCGTTGAAGCAAGTTGCGCATCGGTTTGTTCAGTTTCTTCATCTCCACTTACGGCATCAGGCTCACTACTTTCATCGTCTTTCTGATCATACATTGAACACATAGAGTATTGTATTTGATCAGCAAATGAATCACGTTCAACAGAATTTAACAATTGATCAATAGCAGTACGTTGTCCCCAAAAATATCCCGCAACAAAAACGAAACATGCTATCAGTAGCAACAATGCAACTAATCGACTTGCTTGGTGTTTATCCAAGCAAAGTCCTTTTTTATTTGAGCATGTACAGATATTTTTTTCAGAGTTTTTATTGTCAAATATATTCATGTGATTCTACTTCTATACTTAATGTACAATTAATGGTTCGCAGTATAACATACGTGCTTGTTATTTCAACGCAGCAATAACTGCATCAACAGCACGTTGTACATCATGTGATGAAAGAGAAATAGTAGATACTCGCTGCTCAATCGATGGATGCGTCGACATTTCATGCATCAATTCTTTTTCAAGCATATTAAAAAATGTAATTTGATGTTTTGCATACT
>CAZJQM010000044.1:0-2179 GCA_964548355.1 uncultured Pseudomonadota bacterium | reverse complement strand
CGCTGTTGAATAAGTGCTATCACAGATTCTTTTGAAATATTATTATCATCATTTAAATAGTCTAATAACAGTTCATATCCAATAATTTTTTTTCTTTTTAAAAATGGCTCCCACGGAGTTCCCAACAACGGCTCAACTTCTTGCAACCAGCCCTGATTCATCATTTCTAACACACGTTCATCAATGCGGTTATTTAATTCTTCCTTATCGCGTGTTACAAAGAAACATGCGTATGACGCTGGAGGTGAATAGATCTGTTTTTGTTCTGATGGCTTTTTTCCTGTTTGTTGCCAAATAGCAAGAGCACGTTGCAATCTGTATACATCATTCTTGTGAATTTTCTGAGCACGCTCTGGATCAATTTCATTCAATCGATCCCACAAACTTTTTCGCGCATCAACATTACCTTCTTGATAACTCTGATCAGCACGTGCAACAGGCGGAAAGAAAATAGATTTAATATAAAAAGCTGAACCACCTACAACTATCGGTATTTTTTTACGCTGCCAAATATCATTAAATACTGTGATCAACAATTCTCGATATTGTGTTACCGAAAAATCTTCAGGTTTATCGATAATATCAAAAAGATGATGGGAAACTGGATGTTCTTTCCAATCTGGTTTAGCCGTACCGATAGTTAATGGCACATATAACTGGCCCATGTCGCCATTGACAATTTCGATCGGTAATTTTTCAGCTAATCGCAAAGCCAGCTCCGTTTTTCCTGTAGCTGTAGGTCCGGTGATAACAATAAAATAAGGTTGTTTCATAGTTTCAGTGAGAATAAAATTGTTTTTATTTAAGATAACCTTTTTTGAGCATTATGCCTATTTATTGACCTTCTCAAACTAGATATGAAATGCTTAAAGTGAGATTTTATGAAAAAGAAGGAGATAACTATGACAAGCTATATATCACATATTAGGTTATTTATCATTTTGAGTACCAGCATTATTTCAAACATATTTTCGTTTGAAAGTCTTAGCGAAGCATCCAACAAAGAATTTTGCCAAAATCGTATAGCTGGGATTCAAAGAGTGCTTAATGACAGCCTTGAACAAAAATTGAAAGCTACAGATCCCAAATTACATCCATATTATAAATCATTGTACCCTGATTTAGCCAATAAGGGCATTAATGCGCTGAACATTTATAAACAAAATATTTTATATCTTTTCCTCGAAAATCCTAAAATACCATTACGATTAATCGAGGATCTCATCTTGTGTGGAATAAATGTAAATCAAATGTCTAATCGTAACATTACCCCTTTGGGCGTAGCAGCAATGACATATAATATTCCAGCCATGCAACTACTCATAGACAAAAACGCTCAAATTAATTTAGATAATACCGGTACATCACCACGCAACTTACTTTTAGATAAATATATCCGTTTATCCTTAGATGAACGAGGTGCTCAAGAAGAAACAGTATATCAAGCATTGAAATTTTTATTTGATCATGGAGCAACAGTTGATTATAAAACAATCGACAAGTTTGCCAACAGTCCCAATGCTTCACGCCGAATAAGCGATCTTATATATCAGTATGCTCCTCGACAACTTCAAAAATATAAAGATAAGAGACCTGCGCAGCAGACAGCTAAGCGTCAAAGAACATAAGTTAGTTAATTTAACATTAAGCCCCGGTTTTCCCGGGGCCTTTATTTACAACATACTCATTTTTTCACTACTATACGACATAGCTCGAGGTGGGATCTTATTAAATGAAGATCGCAAGAGTGATAATATTTTCTCTTCGCCTACTTGTTCGACTATAGATATTTCCTCTGCGATAAGCATTTCTGTTTGTTGCAAAAGGCTTTTTTCGCCAAAAGAAAGTTCCTTTTGTTGTGCTATAGTTTTCAAATCGCGATAAATTTCTGAAAGTTCCAATAAATCGCCTTTACGTATTTTCATCTGGTATTCTTTATTGCGCTTGTTCCAATTGCTTGCTGTTAACTCAAAAGGCGAGACTTCTTTGGGTGGTTGTGCAAGAAAGCTAAAAACATGATTTATGTATATGCTGGAACTCAAAGGTCTGATACCGACTGAAGACAGGTTGGTGGTCGGAACCAAAACTGTCATTTCTTTATGAAGAAATCTAAGTTCAAAAAAACGGATTATATCTCTGCCAACTACCTTTTCTACGATGCGATTAATTTTTGCTACAC